>JAGXIO010000154.1 GCA_024635555.1 Saccharicrinis sp. | reverse complement strand
CTTTGCAGGAATTCAAATTCGACTTCTTGCATTTTGGGACAAATCTGACAATAAAGAAACGTTAGTGTTTGCAACCCACGGTTTTATTAAAAAGGTTGACAAAATCCCCGCAAATGAAATTGACCGAGCGGTAAGAATTAAGAATAAATATTTTAAAAACAAACAAAAACAATAATCATATGGCAACTAAAGAAATGAAAATTTACACGCTTGCCGAGATGAAGGATAAGTATATCGGCAAAATTGGGAATGCAGAAAGAGATGAATATGAATATGAACTTCGAATGGATGTTTTGGGCAAAATGATAAAATCCGCAAGACAGGAACGTAACTTGACCCAAGAGCAATTAGGAAAACTTATAGGAGTTCAAAAAGCACAAATATCAAAACTCGAAAGGAGCGCAAATAGCGCAACCATTGACACGATAATTAAAGTGTTTAGAGCGTTGAAAGCTGATATAAATTTCAATGTGAAACTTGAAGACAACTTTCTTAAATTGGCATAAGAAAAAAAGCTGAACACATAGCAATGTGCAAAAATAATAGCCGAATCAGTAGTAAATTCAAGAGTTGTAGCTTTCTGTAGCTTGAAAAGTTTGAATCCCGCAGTCGGCTACTATTATTGTACTGAACGTTAGCAGCAAGCCTGTTCCTGTAGGCAGGGGTTTAATTTGAATAACCTCTTATAAAATGCAGGGTAAAACACTTAATCAGAATAAGGGCCAAGAGAGCTTGTCTCCCGAAACGAGTTTGGGACGATCTGTTCCGCAGTATTATGGAAGGTCGTGAAAAATAGGGTTCAATCCTTGGTTCGCTTTAATCTTGATACTCTGTACTTGCTACTTAATACTAATTTTAATCTTATGAAAAAAATCCACCTCTACTTTTTGTTGCTAGTGCTGATGTTACCTGCTTTGTTGCAAGGTCAGCAAAAGCCTATCATAGGCCTATCTTCCACTTCGGGTGAAGGTACTTCTACATCAGTGCCGCTTACCTATGTGGAGTCGGTGATTAGGGCAGGGGGCGTACCGATGGTGCTTCCTGTCACCCACGACCACGAATTGCTTAATAGAATGCTCGACAACATAGATGCGCTTATCCTGACTGGTGGCGAAGATGTGGATCCGTTAAAATGGTATGGCGAAGAGCCGTTGCCTGCATTGGGTGGCATAGCTCCCGAGCGCGATTCGTTTGATGTGGCGCTGGCTCGTTTGGCTGTAGAACGTGGCATTCCGCTGTTGGGCATATGCCGGGGGCATCAGGTGATTAACGTGGCCTTTGGCGGAACTCTTTATCAGGATATCCCATCGCAGGTTAAGGCTTCTCAAGTAAAACATAGGCAAAGTGCACCTGGCAATTATGGAACGCATAGCATCCGTATTGATAAAAATTCCTTGCTTTATAAACAAATCGACACACAAGCTATTGCTGTCAACTCTTTTCATCATCAGGCGGTTAAGGACGTGGCACCGGGGTTTAAAGTTACCGCAACATCAGTGGATGGGGTAGTAGAAGCCATGGAAAAAATTGGTTCCGACCAAGTTTATAGCGTTCAGTTTCATCCCGAAGTATTTACAGCTAATAACATAGATACCTTTTTGGGTGTTTTTGAATATCTGATAAAAAAAGCAGAGGAACATGCGATGGAGGAAAAGTAAAAAATCTTCATTTTTAAGTTCGGCTATTAAAACTTTAATAGTAATGTATGAGTGACAATAGACCGTTAGATTTTAGATAATAGACATTAGACTTATTTACAAACGCTATATTATCAAGGGGTTAGCGAAAATGGCGTAACTCATCAAAAACTCTAACATGCAGATAGTTACAAAAATATAACGAAGTGTTGAGTGAAGTTAGAACAAAGTAATCGGATTGGACAATCTATCTATCCACCTTTTTGTTACTTATTTTATTTTTTACAACCACAATGGTTTAAACAACTCCATACCCCAATATTACGGTTTTAATCTGATTTTAAGCAGCTTGGTGATTGATGGAATTGTTAATGCCGTTTTTCTGTGCTAAATTGTAGAGTGAAAATTGAAACCTAAAAGATCAATACACTCAAACATAAACAACATGGAAGGAAAAATCGAATTCACAAAACCCGTTTACAGTTTTTTGCCATCGGAGCAAAAAGAGGTCAATGCATTGATGGAACTTGCGCTTGACCTGAGGTGGTCGTGGGATCACTCTGCCGATGAAATGTGGCGACGGCTCGATCCTGAACTCTGGGATGTCACACGCAATCCTTGGGCCGTATTGCAAACAGTTTCTAAGGATCATTTTCAGAAATTAATCAGCGATTCTTCGTTTCGCAAAAAGATTGATTACCTGGTTAATTCACGAAACGAAAGCAATACAGCACCCGCCTGGTTTCAAAAGCACCATCCCAACTCTCCACTCAAGTCGGTCGCTTATTTTTGCATGGAGTTTATGCTCACCGAGGGACTTCCAATTTATTCAGGAGGATTAGGAAATGTGGCAGGCGACCAATTAAAAACGGCGAGTGATTTAGGCGTTCCCGTGGTGGGAATCGGATTACTTTATCAACAAGGTTATTTTCGGCAGAAGATAGATTATAATGGCGATCAGCAGGCCTTGTATCCGTATAACGATCCGGGTCAGTTGCCCATATCACCTTTACGACAAGCAAACGGCGAATGGATGCGGTTGAAGTTAAACCTGCCGGGATATCCTCAATGGCTGCGGGTATGGCAGGCTCAGGTGGGTCG
Source organism: Saccharicrinis sp. (assembly GCA_024635555.1). Lineage (GTDB taxonomy): Bacteria > Bacteroidota > Bacteroidia > Bacteroidales > Marinilabiliaceae > Saccharicrinis. Next base: position 18,516 of record JAGXIO010000154.1, on the reverse strand, counting down.
GATAAAGTTGTATCTGTTAGATAGCAACGATGTGGCAAATTTTCCCGTTCATCGCGGAACTACCAGTGAGCTTTACGGTGGAGGAACCGAGCTAAGGTTTAAGCAGGAGATGATATTGGGAATAGGTGGGTGGCGCTTATTACAAGAACTCGGTATTGAGCCTCAGGTTTGCCATCTTAACGAAGGCCATGCCGCATTTGCCATTCTGGAACGAGCCCGCAGTTATATGGTAAAAACCGGCGCTTCTTTTGATGAGGCATTAACCGTTACTAGGGCCGGAAACCTATTTACCACCCATACCGCAGTTCCTGCCGGATTCGATTTGTTCCCGGCTTCCCTTATTGAGCAGTACTTAGGCGATTATGCCGAAAAAGCCTTAGGCATTACCCGTGAACAATTGTTGGCATTGGGACGAAAAAATCCATCAGACCACTCAGAGCCGTTTAATATGGCTTATCTCGCCATCCGCGGAAGCGGCGCCGTAAATGGGGTTAGTCGTCTTCACGGAAAGGTTAGCCGCAAAATTTTTGGATCCTTATTTCAAAGATGGCCCGCAAACGAGGTGCCCGTTGATTATGTTACCAATGGTGTGCACATGCCTACCTGGGACAGCAAAGAGGCAGACGAAATATGGACTGAAGCTTGTGGCAAAGACCGCTGGCTGGGTACAAATAAAACTTTGGAAAGGGATATCCGCAAGATTTCGGACGAACGACTGTGGGAGATGCGTACCAACGCCAATAAGGTACTTATTAGTTTTGCCCGTAATCATTTTGCGAGGCAATTGCAAGGCTCAGGACATTCCCTCGATTCGGTTGAAAAAGCGAAGCAACTGTTCAGTCCCAATGTTTTAACGCTGGGTTTTGCCCGTCGTTTTGCCACTTATAAGCGGCCTAATTTATTGTTGAGCGATCCGCAGCGTCTGCTTCGACTGTTAACTAATCCATCATTTCCGGTGCAACTGGTCATTTCAGGCAAAGCGCACCCTGCCGATGGACCCGGCCAGGCCTTGATTAAAGAGTGGATAACGTTTATCCGACAGAACGGTATTCACACCCCTGTTATTTTCCTAAGCGACTACGATATGCATGTGGGCGAAAATTTGGTTCAGGGCGTGGATGTTTGGATCAATACACCCCGCCGACCATGGGAAGCCAGCGGAACCAGCGGCATGAAAGTACTGGTGAACGGCGGCATTAACCTTTCGGAGCTAGATGGCTGGTGGGCCGAGGCTTACACGCCAGAAGTGGGCTGGGCTATTGGCGACGGCAACGAACATGGCGACGACCCAGCATGGGATGCCATTGAGGCAGAACAGCTTTTTAGTTTACTGGAAAACGAAGTTGTACCCGAATTTTATAAGCGTAATAAAAAAGGAATTCCCACAGCTTGGGTTGCACGTATGCGGGAGAGCATGGCACAATTAACGCCCCGTTTTTCTGCCGACAGAACGGTGAGAGAATATACCGAAAAGCATTATCTGCGGGCTGCAGAGTCCTACATGGAACGAGCTGCCCATAAAGGTAAAAAGGGAAAGGAAATTACAAATGCTTTACAAGCACTCGGGCGTCATTGGGATGGAATAGGATTTGGAGAATTAAATGTTGCAACAACCGAAAAACACCATGAGTTTAAAGTTGTGGTGAGCCTTAATAACATTGATCCGGAAGCGGTTAGGGTTGAGCTGTATGCCAATGGAATAGACGGGGAGGAGGCCGCCATAATTGAAATGATATGCGGCCAGAAAATTGAAGGAGAGCGTAACGCGTTCACTTTTAATGCAACAGTAACGTCAGCGCGACCTGTATCGGATTACACAGCGCGCATCATCCCCAATGTACCGGGTACTTCCGTTCCACTGGAAACCAACCTTATTCTATGGCAGGGTTGAAGAATACGAGAGCAGTAAAGTATCAATCAATGTGATTTATAAAATGTAGGTTCCCTTGTTTTAGTGGGAACTTACATTTTTTTGCTTGTTAGGATATTGTTGCACAGTTTGATTTATCTTTCCATTATCTACCTCTGATATTTTGTGGATGTTGTAAAGAATTATTGGTGATTTTTTCCGCAAGAAGGTTTTAATTACCTACCTCTACCTCATTTTTAAGGGATAGATTATTTTTAAAATCGAGTATGTTACCGATGGTTACTTTGGCAATTTGTTCCAGCGCTTCGCGTGTAAAAAATGCCTGATGGGCGGTTATCAGGACGTTTGGAAACGACATCAGCCGCATAATGACTTCATCCTGGATAATATTTTCGGACAGGTCGTTAAAAAATAAGCCTTCTTCCTGTTCGTAAACGTCAATTCCCAGATAACCAATCTTTTTCTTCTTTAATCCCTTTATGGCATCCTTGGTATTTATCAAAGCACCGCGGCTGGTGTTTATAATCATTACCCCATCTTTCATCCCCGCAATTGATTTTTTGTTGATAAGATGTTTGGTTTCGGGTGTTAGAGGCGTGTGCAGCGAGATAATATCTGATTGGCTCATCAGGTGGAAACATTCGGTATATTCAACGCCAATTGTCTTTAACTCCTCGTTTGGATAAGGATCGTATGCCAGAACTTTGCAGCCAAACCCAAGCATTATTTTGCAAAAAGCAACACCAATCTTGCCTGTGCCTATCACACCAACCACTTTGCCGTTAAGGTTAAAGCCGGTGAGCCTTTCTAACGAGAAATTGCTCTCGCGTATGCGGTTGTATGCCTTGTGCGTTTTTCTATTGAGCGTTAAAATCAGAGCTACCGCATGTTCGGCCACTGCGCTGGGTGAATAGGCCGGAACGCGCACCACAGGAATATTGTGCTCGGCGGCGGCCTTCATATCCACATGGTTAAAGCCGGCACTTCGCAGAGCAATCAACTTTACACCATTTTGTGCCAGTTGTTTTATTACTTTAGTGTTTAGCTGATCGTTAACAAAAGCACAAACCACCTCAGAGTTCTCGCTTAAATTGGTGGTTTCGGCATTTAGGGTGGTGTCATAAAATGTTATATTTAAACCATCTTTGCCATTAAAAGGATCAAAGAATTCGCGGTCGTATGATTTGGCGCTGAAAAATGCAACTTTCATATTAGTGTTGGTTTTATTTAAAAATAAAATTCATTGTATCACTTACTAACCCAATTCGGGTAGTTTATGTTTACAATGCGAGAGTATATTTTTTTAATGATTGACGGCGTTTCAAAATCCTTTTTCAATAGGACAAGCTGTAGCTTTTAAAAATTAAAGAAACTACTTTTGACATCATTTTTTTGAACAGATGAAAAAGGCACATATTGCATTGGCTATTGGAGTTTTATGTATATCCATTTTTCCTATCCTGGTTAAATTAAATTTAACGCCAGGAGTTGTTTCTGCGTTTTATCGAATGGCCATAGCGGCTGTGTTACTTTTGCCCTATGTTTTGATAACAAAACGACTGAAAAAAATACCAAACAGGTTGTTTCTATTGTCCATGCTTTGCGGTGTTATTTTTGGCATGGATATATCTATCTGGAACATTGCCATTCAAAATTCTACCGCAACGCAAGCTACCCTTCTAGCTAATCTTTCGCCGGTATGGGTAGGTATTGGTGCGTTGTTTTTTTTAAAAGATAAACCAACTGTAAACTTTTGGATAGGAACGGTCATCGCGCTTTTTGGAATGGTTTTGTTAGTGGGATTTAAAATATTCCTCAATTTTGAACTCGACCTTGCGTTTTGGTTTGCGCTTGTGTCAGGTATGATATACGCCATCTATATAATAATTAGTAAAAATGTGTTAAGCCATGTGGATGTGGTGACTTTTGTAACCATCAGTGTGGTGTCATCGGCACTATTTATAGGAATTGTAAGTTACATCATAGGTGAGCCGTTTTCCGGTTTCACAAATGCGGGCTGGCTGGTATTGCTTATTGAGGGAGTTGTTTGTCAGCTATTGGCGTGGTTGCTTATCAGTTATGCCACCCAACATATGCGAGCAACCAGAGTTTCATTGAGTTTACTGGGTCAAGCGCTGCTGGCGTCCTTATGGGCGTGGATGTTTTTAGACGAATCTATATCCTTACAAATGGCTATTGGTGGCCTCTTTTTGCTTTTTGGCATACGCGTAACATTTTATCAAAAAAAATTGGGTTTTAAAAAGCATATCTCACGCCGTGTTGGCGAATAAAAAGCACTTGGGAATGTGCTGTTGATAAATGAATTTTTAAAATACTCCCTCGTCTCGTGTTTAAATTTTATATTTGCAGATAGCAAAAAATATAAACATGGATTATATCGTTTCAGCACGAAAATACCGTCCCTCTACTTTTGTTTCGGTAGTAGGGCAGCAACACATCACCACCACTTTAAAAAATGCCGTTAAGGGCAGTCAATTGGCACACGCCTACTTGTTTTGTGGTCCTCGCGGAGTAGGGAAAACCACCTGTGCGCGTATCTTTGCCAAAACCATTAACTGCTCCAACATAACGGATGATTTTGAGGCATGTAACCAGTGCGAATCGTGCAAGTCGTTTGCCGAAAACCGTTCGTACAATATCCATGAGCTTGATGGTGCATCTAACAACTCTGTGGAAGATATCCGAAGCCTTATCGACAAGGTTCGTGTTCCCCCACAAATTGGCACCTACAGCGTTTACATCATCGATGAGGTGCATATGTTGTCGCAGGCGGCTTTTAACGCCTTCCTGAAAACATTGGAGGAGCCTCCAAAACATGCTATTTTTATTTTGGCCACCACCGAAAAGCACAAGATACTTCCCACCATATTGTCGCGTTGCCAGATTTACGATTTTAACCGCATTACTATTGAAGATGCCGTGGGTCATTTAAAGTTTGTGGCAAAGAGCGAGAATATAGAAGTGGAGGAGGAGGGACTATCTGTTATCGCCCAAAAAGCCGACGGCGCCATGCGCGACGCACTTTCCATCTTCGATCAGATTGTGGCATTTTCAGGCAAAAGCATCACTTATCAGCAAATTATCGATAACCTAAATGTACTCGATTACGATTATTATTTTAGGTTGGTGGATGCCTTTTTAGCCGAAGATACCACCCAGACCTTACTCATATTTGACGAGATTTTAAAGAGGGGCTTTGATGCCCATCATTTTATATCCGGTTTGAGCTCACATTTACGCGATTTGTTGGTTTGCAAAGATGTAGCTACCATCCAGTTGATGGACGTGGGGACTAAGATAAAAGAGAAATATGGCTTGCAGTCGCAAAAAAGCAGCATCGATTTTTTAATAGATGCGTTGCAAATAACCAACGACTGCGACTTGCAATACCGCATTGCCAAAAACAAACGGCTGCATGTTGAATTTGCCTTGTTAAAGGTGGCACGCGTGTTAGACGAGCAAAGAAAAAAGTAGCTAAAAAGGCGAAGCAACAGAACGGTTCCGGAGGGAGTGATCAAAAAGTAAGTTCAACCGGTGCTTCGCCAACAGGTCAGCCACGACCTGTAAAACCCGTAGCAAAAAGCAATATTCAAAAAAATGGAGGAGCACAGCGGAATCCGCTAAAAACCATTTCGCTCAAGGCTGCCTTAAGCGGAGACGAAGATATTTTATCAGATAGCAAGGCATCTTATTCCGAAAATACACAAGATAAGCACAAGGAAGTTTTAGTAGATACCAACTGGAATGATGCAGTAAAACAGGACGACCTTGTAAAAGCATGGTTAAAATATGCAAAGAAAATAGAAACGAAGAATTCGCGATTGGCAAGTATCCTGAATAACCATCTGCCCGAATTACATTCGGCGGTAGTTGTGCGTGTTAAACTTAAAAACAAAACACAGGACAATGAGCTACAAGAGCAAAAACCCAATATATTTCCTTTTTTAAGAAATGAATTAAAAAATGCCAATCTTGAGCTGGAAACTTTGTTGGTAATGGACGGACAGAAACCAACAAAAGCTTTTACAGCAACTGAAAAGGCCAAGATGATGGCCAGAAAAAATCCGGCTCTGCTGTTGCTCACAAAAAAGTTCGACTTGGATATCGAGTGAAACAGAATGGCTGATAGCTGATGGCTGATAGCTGATGGCTTATGGCCGATAGCTCTTAGCTGATTGCCATTAGCTATCGGCAAAACTATTAACCTATTAATCTGTTAATCTCTAATCTATTAATCTAACAATCTCTTATCTATAAATCTATTTTTAAAATATGACAAAAACATCAAAAATTATTTACACAAAAACGGACGAAGCGCCGGCTTTGGCAACGTATTCGTTTTTACCTATTATTAAAACCTTTACCAATGCGGCGGATGTAGAGGTTGAACTCATGGATATTTCTTTGGTCGGAAGGATTATTGCTAACTTCCCCGAAAATTTGACGGAAGAACAAAAACAGCCCGACACCCTGAAATTATTGGGCGAACTGAGCTTAAAGCCTGAGGCAAATATCATTAAGTTACCCAATGTGAGTGCTTCAATTCCACAATTGAACACGGCCATTAAGGAGCTTCAGGAACATGGCTACAATATTCCGGATTATCCGATGGAATCAAAAAACGAAGCAGAAAAGCAAATTAAAGTCAGATATGCCAAGGTATTGGGAAGTGCTGTAAACCCGGTTTTGCGTGAGGGGAACTCCGACCGAAGGGTGGCCAAGGCTGTTAAGCAATATGCAAAAAATAACCCGCACTCCATGGGTGCATGGCGCTCCGACTCCAAATCGCATGTGGCGCATATGACCGAAGGAGATTTTTATGGTTCCGAAAAATCCTATGTGGCACCTAAAGACGCATCGGTAAAAATTGAGCTGATTAAAAATAATGGTGATGTAGTTGCTTTAAAGGCAGATACTCCTTTACTCCAAGGTGAGGTGATAGATGGTTCTGTGATGAGCAAAAAAGCATTGCGGGCTTTTTATGCCAAAGAAATAGAGGCAGCCAAAAAAGAGGATGTACTCCTGTCGTTACACCTTAAAGCCACCATGATGAAGGTGTCGGACCCCATCATGTTTGGACATGCCGTTACTGTTTTTTATAAAGCGGTGTTTGAGAAATATGCCGATCTGTTTAAGGATCTAGGTGTAGATGCCACCAACGGATTGGGCGACGTATATGCTAAAATAGACACGCTTCCCAAAGATAAAAAAGAAGAAATTGAGGCAGCCATACAAGCGGTGTATAAAACCAGTCCGGAATTGGCCATGGTAAATTCCGATAAGGGAATTACCAACCTGCACGTCCCCAGCGATATCATCATTGATGCATCTCTGCCTGCAGCCATACGCACATCAGGGCAAATGTGGGGGCCAAACGGCAAACTAAAAGATACCAAGGCCATGGTGCCCGACCGCTGTTATGCTGGTATTTATCAGGAGGTATTCTCATTCTGCAAAAAGAATGGTGCTTTTGATGTAACCACCATGGGTAGCGTGGCCAATGTGGGTTTAATGGCCAAAAAGGCCGAGGAGTATGGTTCGCACGATAAAACCTTCCTGATACCTGCCGACGGAACGGTAAGGGTGAGCGACGAGGAAGGCAAGGTAGCCTTTGAGCATAAAGTGGAAGAGGGCGATATTTGGCGTATGTGTCAAACCCAGGATATAGCGGTAAAAGATTGGGTTAAACTGGCCGTTACTAGAGCCAAGGCAACCGGTAAGCCAACTATTTTTTGGCTAGATGAGAATAGAGCACACGATGTCAACATTATCATAAAGGTTAAAAACTACCTTCAGAAGCACGATACCGCAGGTTTAGAAATAAATATTATGAACCCGGTAGAAGCTATACAATATACCTTAAAACGTGTTAAGGCTGGTGAGGATACGATCTCGGTTACCGGAAATGTATTACGCGATTACCTTACTGACTTGTTCCCGATTCTGGAATTGGGCACCAGTGCCAAAATGCTTTCCATTGTTCCATTGCTTGCCGGAGGCGGATTGTACGAAACGGGCGCTGGAGGTTCTGCCCCTAAACATGTTCAGCAATTCCTACAAGAAGGTCATTTGCGTTGGGATTCCTTGGGTGAGTTTTTGGCTCTGGCTGTTTCGCTCGAAGATGTGGGCACTAAAACGGGTAACGCAAGAGCGCTTATACTTGCCAAAGCATTGGATCAGGCCAACAGTAAATTTTTGGACAATGATAAATCTCCGTCTCGCAAGGTGAACGAACCAGATAACCGCACCAGTCATTTTTATCTGGCATTGTATTGGGCCAAGGCCATAGCCGAACAAACGGAGGATGTGGACTTGCAGCGTAAGTTTGCTAAAATGGTATTGAAGCTAAAAGATAACGAAGCCAGAATTTTGCAAGACCTAATCGATGCGCAAGGCAGTGCGGTAAACATTGGCGGTTATTACCAACCCAACGAGGAGTTGGCAACCAAAGCCATGCGCCCGAGCGAAGTTTTTAATAAAATGCTCGCCTCGGTAAAGTAAAAATCGAAATATATAATTGTAAATGTAATGGATAAAAAAAGGCATCTCGCAAGCGGGATGCCTTTTTTGCGTTAAGAAATTTGGATTTTCAAATTGACTAGTTGGCTAACTTAGTTTCGTGAAAGTTTCAAATTGAATTAAATCATCATTGAACAGTTATTTAAACCTTATTGTTTTTAAATCTGGCCACTCCATGGGTATATTTTGCAATGTTTCGAGAACAACTTTTGAAGTGAAATATAGTTTTTGCCAATTGGTATCAGCAGGAATGATATGCCAAGGAATATTATTACATCGTAAAAAAATGCTCTCATAAACAGCAAGGTATTCTTCGGTTTTGCTACGTGTATCCCAATCTGAATCTTGGTGCTTCCAATGTTTTTCTTTTAATTCGATACGCTCACGTAGCCGCTCTTCTTGAACATCAGGCGATACGTTCAGGAAGAATTTCAGAACTTTGGTGCCGTTCTGCTCCATGACCCTTTCAAAATGATTAATCATCTGGAAACGTTCATGAATCAATTCAGGTGGAAAAAGCTTATTAACAGTTGGCACTAAAATATCCTCGTAATGCGAGCGAATAAAAACCTGTGTTACTCCTTTTGCTGGAGTATGCTTATGTATGCGCCATAAAAAATCATGTGCATACTCCTCCGCAGTTGGCTTTTTAAAACTACTTATGGATATGCCTACCGGATTACAATACTTAAGCAAGCCCTTTGTGAGTCCATCTTTACCTGAGGCATCTAATCCTTGAAAAATAATCAGTAAACTGCTTTTTGACTCGGCGTACATTTTGTATTGCAACTCGCCAATCACTTTAAGAATATTTTTAGTTTTCTGTTTTATTTTTTCTTTATCTAAACTTTCATCGAAAGAGGTATATTTCAAATCTAACTTTTTCATGATTAAAATGAACTATGAAGAATTTATAATATCTGGTTTCTAAAAATGACAAATGTTTTCCTTATTGTATGTTTTGTGGTACCATTTACGTGTATACTGTCATTCGAGCTATAAATATAACATACAAGTCGCAACAAAACAAAATGAAATTCATTTTTAAATTCAAACAAAGAGGCGCTAAACTTTTATTGATTAATGCTCCTAATTCAAACGTCATGGAGATTTATCAATAGGGTAATCTGAAGATAAAAAATAGGGAAAAACAAACTTATTTCCAAGAAATAGCTCCCTTATCCGATCCATATGATTGTCGTTTGAGTAGTTATTTGAAAAAAGTGTCACTTGTGTTATCGGCTCTGGCTGTCTGGCACAGAATCGCAAGTAGCCGTTCGCAATGCTACGTGACGACCTATTCTGTAGAATTATGGAAAGCTCGAAGCATAATGCAGAAGGACTTCCTCCCCATGGCATACAAGTCAAACGTTTTATAAATACTCTTGATACAACACTTCGTTATATTTTTGTAACTATCTGTATGTTAGAGTTTTTGATGAGTTACGCGATTTTCGTTAACCCCTTGATAATATAGCGTTTGTAAATAAGTCTAATGTCTATTATCTAAAATCTAACGGTCTATTGTGATAAATACAAGTTATAAATATACCCCATCCCTTTATTTATAGAAGGTAATTTGTATTTTTACACTTTCTAATAAGTTAAGGCAATTTGCTCTGATGCTAAAGGATGGCAATCAATTTTTTTTAAGTAATGGAAGGAGTGCAAAAAAATAAACAATGTAGCTCCTAACTAGAAAACAGGCAGACGCTCATATATTTATTATGGGTTGACCGGAAAGTGCCACGGAATCTGTTACTAATCAACCAGTTTACACTAGTAATTATTGAGATATCCTTTGAAAGAGTATAATAAGAAGTGAATAAATTCAAAAAAGTATGAATGATGTATTAAATATTTGTTTGCCTTGTGGACTCTGTTGCGACGGTACCATGATTGGTTTTGTACAACTCGATAAGGAGGAGGTGCCGGTGATAAAAGAATTAATGGATATAGAGGATGCAAATGGTAATGGATTTATTCTTGAACCTTGTAACAGCTATTGCGATGGTTGTACTATTTATTCCAAGAGACCGAAACAATGTGCCAGTTTTAAGTGCGGGCTATTAAAATCCGTCGATCAAAAGGAATTGGATTTTGATTCCGCTATGGAAATTATCAAGGAAGTAAAACAAAAAAAGATCGCCCTAGAAAAAAAGTTGGCAGCCCTAAAGTTTGAACTAAAATCCCAATCATTTTACTTTAAAATGTTAGAATTGAAAAAGTTATTGCTGAAAAAACAGTGTGAATCAACATTAACGCAAAACCATTTAGAATTATTAATGGATATTGAACAGTTTGATAATTTACTGTCTAAAGAATTTGATCTCTCGTTTGATTAAAAATAAAACATCATTGACCGGATAAAATAGTTTACAGCATTGACTTTTAATATAGGTCTAGTGCATTCCCAATGATTAGGAATGTGTATTTTTTATTATCAGTAGGATAAAGAGATCCCCAGTTCCTGCCTTGCTGGTCTGGCAGGAAACTAAGGATAACTAAATGTGGCGTATTTTCTTCCTGATATTAATTGCGAGACATCATGGCAGCTAATCCACCACCATTTTGCACATTTGCATATCCTCGCTGCATCAATACTTGCTGTGCGTAGGCAGAGCGTGCTCCTGATGCGCAATAAACAAGAATTTCTCGATTGACATTACTACCAAAATCTGCTTTATTGGCCATTATATCGTCCAAAGGAATATTTACAGCATTTGGAAAAGCCCCACCAGCAAACTCTCCAGAAGTTCGCACATCAACTATTATCGAGGTCGAATCATTAGTGGCTTCTACCTCTTTAGTTTCCTCTTCCTGAATCACCTCTTCACCTAACACTTTTTCATCAATTGGAAGTAGGTTTATGCTAATATTCTTAAATCCAAGCGTAATTGCATGACGCTGAAGCGATGTGTGCCCTCCAGAAATATTGGTAACATCTTTTAATCCAGCTCCTATCAGTGTGCGAAGTGCCTGATGTCCTTTTTTACCGGTTTCATCATAAACAATAACAGCTCGATTACTAGGAATTGTGCTCATGTTTTCCGGCAATAATTCAAGAGGTATGTGAATAGCTCCCTTTATATGGCTTTTTTCAAAGGCAAATACATCACGAACATCTAAATAAATAGCATTTTTACCTTCAACAAAAGCATCGAGTTCCGAAACGGTAACAGATGGACTAAAACCCGACATTCTGTTTTCTGCTGTGTAAGCTGCCATGTTAACGGCATCATTTGCTGTTCCTATTGGAGGCGAATAGGCAAAATCTATATCTGCAATTTCGCTAACTGTTAACTTTGTAGCTGTAGCAGTTGCTATAATATCTAAACGCTTATCGGCACCTTTATAACCAGCAGTTTGTCCACCAAGTACAATCCCAGTTTTACGATCGTAAACAACCAAAACAGATACAGTTTCGGCACCCGGATAGTATGAAGTATGGTGTTCCTTATGAACAACTACGGCATCAGCATCCATTCCTAACGCTCGTGCTTGCTTTAAAGATAACCCGGTTGTTCCGGCAACGGCCTCGAAAACCCGCACAACAGATGTCCCGATGGAACCTTTATAGCTTTGATTTCCTCCCAGTGCATTTTCTGCTGCAATTCGTCCTTGACGGTTTGCTGGGCCTGCCAAAGGAATACGCACTTTCTTTCCATTTACACGATGTTCAATCTCCACCATGTCGCCCGCTCCATAAATATCTGGATCGGATGTTTGTAGTTTTTCGTTTACCAACAGTCCCCCAGCTTCCCCTATAGCTAAACCTGCATCAATAGCGAGTTGCAAAGTTGGACGTACGCCTATAGAAAGCAATACCATATCGGCATCCAAAATGGTTCCATTGTCCAATTTTACAGATTTTGAACGAATTTCAGTAACCCCAGCTCCGGTATGAACACCTACTCCGTAGGAATGCAGTTCACGCTCAATAAAGCCAGCAGTTTCAGCCTCCATAATAGCCATTACATGAGGCATCATTTCAACTACATTTACATTCAACCCTCTTTTTACTAAAGCTTCTACCATCTCAAGGCCGATAAATCCACCACCTACAACAACTGCATTTTTTGGATTTTTCTCTTCCAGATGATAGGTTATTTTATCCATATCCTCCAATGTCCACAAGGTAAAAACATGATTATAATTGGCACCCGGCAAAGTTGGTGTTATTGGTCGTCCGCCTTGTGCTAAGATTAACTTAGTGTATTCAAATGTTTTATTTTCTCCACTTCGACTATCAATCGTTTTTACCAGATGTTCTTTCCGCTCAATAGATGACACAATAGTATGTGTATGAACTTCTACTCCATATTGATCGTTAAAACTTTCAGGACTTTGAAGTATAAGTTTCGACCTGCTTTTTATGTCTCCGGCAATATAATAGGGTAAGCCACAATTGGCAAACGATATATCTGGCCCGGCTTCGAGCATTACAATTTTTGCGTCTGGTGAAATCCTTCGGGCTTTTGCTGCGGCAGTTGCGCCTGCCGCAACCCCTCCAACAATTACAATTTTTTCCATCTTATATTTTTTTTATTTTTTTCTCTGAATTTTATAGCTGCAAAACTACTTCACAATACAAACGCGGCAAAGCTTTGAAGCCTAAAGCATATCCGCTTCTGAGTTAATCTGCGACATGTTTTTTATTGTTCATAGCCGGAATTTTGACTTTAACCCAAGTTGTTATGTGAAACCGTAAGTTACTCAAATAAAAGTTGGCTTAAACCATAGCTATGCGGACACTGGGTCTGTTCTGATTGTCTTTGGGCTGATAGGCTTAGCTTACTTAGCCAACTTTGCGATATTGTCTCATTTCGTATAATGGAAGTATTTTACAAATTGTCCGTTTTATAAAACTTTTCAAACTAATCCGCCTTCCAATGTTGTCAAGTCTCAAAAACCAGTATCTTTAATCCGTTTCACGGTTTTACGCTTTTTGATGCAAAATTAAACAACAAAAAGTGCCGATGTATATTTTAAGCAAATTTGAAAAGAGTAGCGAAATCAAATTTGCATTTAAAATAACTATCGGTATTATTTTAGCCAATTATGAAGATAGGATATGCAAGGGTTTCTACAAAAGACCAAAATCCAAAGGAGATGTATATTAACGTGACGATATCGACGTTGGCATGCATTCCCCACATCTCGCAGAATTATCAAGATTAAATTCTTAAGCTAACTTAGAATATTAAGATATATAATTGAAACATTCTACGTTAGTCACAATTATGACGAAGACCAGAACCATATTGACAATTTTAATTTTGCTAATTACTAAACTTACATATTCGCAAGCAATAACTATGACTGAAAAACAATTAACAGACAGCTTATATAATTTCATTAGACCATCATATCCTGAGATTAAGATTAATGTTATTGATACGAATGGGGAAAGACAAATCTTCTTCGAGGAAGATAAGTTTAAAGTGTTGTTTCCTAGACAACGATATCACTATTTGATTCATAAAATTCCATCAGACTTTTTTACAGAAAACTTAGAAAATACAACATGGTTTGAACTAGCCCCAGGAGAGAAAGTTGAAGATTTAGACTATCATGATGATGAAACTATTGAATCGATTTCTGAAATTATCATGAACATTATTGAGAATAAAACAAATTTCATTAACAAACTTGACAGCAGTTTCACAGAATCAAAAGTTGAGTGCTTTGGGGATTTCAGATATTCAAAGGAGATTTTAACAGAGTTTAGATTCACAGAGAAAGAGCAGTTTGATATTTTTCATGTATTTATGAATCAAGGCGGTTATTGTGACTGTGAATTGCTTTACAATGTTTTTAAAGAAAGTGAATACGCTAAAGAATATTGGAAGAATAGAAATAAATAACGACATGCTAATCGAATCCTAAGACATAGCCAGTCTCACCCTGGTTACCGGCTTTCGTGAAAAGGGGATAGAATTCATCAGTCTTAACGATAGCATCGATACCACCACCGTACCAGGACGGTTAACCTTTAACATCTTCGCCAGCTTTGCCGAATTTGAACGCGAACTGATCCGGGAACGGACCATGGCCGGTCTGCAAGCAGCTCGAGAACATGGCCGTATAGGTGGCCGTAAAAAAGGATTATCTCCGGAAGTCAAAAAATTAGCTTATGCATGCTATCAGTTATGGCAGGATCAATCCAGAACAATCCCTGAAGTTTTGAAAATTGTTAAGTGAGCAGGGCTACTTTTTATAGGTATATAGCTTGGGTGAAGGAGCAGAATGGGAAGGGAAAGGAAGCATAAATGTTGTTCGCATAGACTTTCATACTCTTAGAAGTTTTACAATACAAAATCAGATTAAAATTAAATGGTATAAACATATTCCTTATATTTGAAATTATATGTTCATAAAAACCAAAATACAAATCAGATATATTCACCCCATGAACATATAACAACGTTGTAAAACATTTTAAATGAACCAGCAGAAACTTAATAACATCTTTGCTCTCGAATCGAAAGAGAGATATGGTTACCTATTGAGAAAAGTTGCAGACTTTGAAACAATCTATCTAATTGAAGACAAAGATGACCAATTCGTTTTGATAGGTTCAACCGATGCCAGTGTTTTACCAGTATGGCCTGAAAAAGAATTTGCAGAATTATTCTTAACAGATACTTGGAAAGATTGCAAAGTGGTTGAGTACAATATTCACGATTTTATTGATTGGTTAGATGAACTAGAAAAAGAAAAAGTTGATTTAGCTGGATTTCCAAATTTAGATTTTAACACTATTCACGTTTCTGCCATTGACATGAAAAATCATCTAATATTTGAATTAAGTCAGTACGAATGAAAGGTGGTGAATATGAACCTGAGAATTTCGAATTAACTGATATAGAAGTTTATTTTGAGTTAAGTGGTAAGATACACAAACAAATAAACGATTTACCAGAAGGAACCAAAAGAAAGATAGCAACAATAGAATAAAAACGTTTTACACACATCATGTATAAAATATTGGGGGTTTGGTAATTACGTGAAAGTTTCTGCCCCGCATCAACTTTTGTAACGGCAGACAGGGACGAGTCCGCAATCCCCAACATTTCATACATGTACCGTTACCAGAAAGCATAGGAGCATGCCACCTATCCAATTAAATTTTACCATATATGCAAAATGAATCATTAAGACAAAAGGTAATTCAAAGTGTTATTTCAACTCCTGGTTTCTTAGGTAAATATTCCGAACATGATGGTATCCTGACATTTCTTAATAGAATTTGGAATCTAAAACAATTACCATCCGAAGATTCTCGATTTAAGAATGCCTATGAAGATGCATTTCAGCATTTAGTAAATAATGATGATTGGGAATTAGAATATGTGTTTGAGGAAAGGTTTGACTTACTAAAAGGAGATGAACACTTTTTTGCAAGTTTTCTAGAGACAGTAGTTCATCCGACGGTAAGGTTGGATAAACCTGATATTCAAAAATTTGTGCTAAGTATTAATAAAATAATCAAAGATGGAGGTTATAGGTTAGTTTTAACATCATATTTCGAAGAATATCCAGTTTATAAATATTTAAAAGATGAGTCATTAGAAGACTTGCCTGTTGATATAATTACTAATAATGTCCCAATTTATTATGAAACAGCCAGAGAAGAAAGGGCTTATCCTTGTTTTGTATTAAGGTATATAAATTGGAATGATTATAGTATATGGACTCTTTTTGAACTAGATTATTATGCAAGTTCATTTGATAATTATAATCTAGGAAGAGTGAAGATTATGAGAAAAGAGAGTGAATTCACTTATAAGGTTTTACCCAATGAATTTAAAGCTCTTGATCCAGATTATTGCTCGTTAGGTCAAAATAAATCTTATTACCAAGCATTAAAAAATATTTTGGGCGACAAATATTCAAGTTTTCTCCTTGCGATTAGAGATGTTGCAATCTATCCAAGAATTTATGATGCTTTCGAAAATGATTACATATTCTCAACCTCATTAATTAGGGCTAATGATATTGAGAGATTAGCCAGAACGATTAGATATGAATTAGAGGGTATTAACCCAAATGAATACTTTAGGTTTAATTTCACTTATAAACCACCATATGCAAGTAATGATGTAACTCTAAATTTTGATTTCGAATATAATACTGATTTTGAACATAGGGTATATGCAATTATTGGGAAAAATGGTACAGGAAAGACTAAAATACTTTCTTCTTTAGCTTCAGGTTTAGCAGAAAAAGAACCTGTGGGTTTTTTACCAAGGAAGCCTACTTACGGCAAAGTTTTCACTGTTTCATATAGTTTTTTTGATAGGTTTGAAATACCCAACAGAGATGCCTCTTTTAATTATGTTTATTGTGGTTTAAAGAAATCAGATAATTTATGGAAAACGGATGCAGAATTACTTGCTAATTTTTATGAGTCAATAGGACTTATTAAAACGAAGAAACTAGAAAATGATTGGTATGAAATTTTAAATAATTTTATAGATATGGATTTTCTTGATAAAGTTTTTGATACCACAGAAGAAGATTTTAATGTAAAAAAACATGTATTCAATACAGTGACATTTGATGAAATTAAAACACACTTAAGTTCAGGTCAAAATATTATTTTATACGTATTGAGTGAAATTCTATCTAAGATTCGTTTTGATTCATTGATATTATTCGATGAACCAGAAACTCATCTTCACCCAAATGCAATAAGTTCGCTATTAAATACTTTATTTGAATTGGTTAAAAGATTTCAAAGTTTTTGTGTCATAGCAACTCATTCCCCAATTATTATCCAAGAAATTCCAGCTAGAAATATATTTGTTCTGGAAAGAGAAAGTGATATGGCATTTGTTCGTGGCTTAGAGAGAGAATCATTTGGAGAAAACCTTACAGTTATTACGCAAGAAATATTTGGAAATAGAGAAGTGCCGAGACATTTTATTACTACGATAGAATATTTAATATCTAAAGGAAAATCGTATAATGAAATAATATCTATTCTTGAATCTGATGAACTTCCAATTTCATCGAATATTCGTTTATACATTAAAGCTTTGCTTCCAGCATAATTATGAGAAATTTGACTCCATATAATAAGGATTGCTTTGCAGTGCATGAGAAAGCTGTAAGTAAAAAACATAAAGGGATTTTGAAAGATAACTTAGTTAAATTGCATCCCCAAATACGGCAAACTTATAACTCTTTTGAAAAACTATTTTTAGCAAATCAACTATATTTACTTAAACCTGACGAGTTATTAGTAGAGTCAGAACCCGACTTAAAGACTCTTTACAAATATCAAAGTTCTGTAATAAAAGTATTAAGGGAAGATATACGCAATTTACAAGTGAAAACGATTATAAGCACTTGTCAAAATTGCACAATTGATTCGGCGAGTACATTAGACCACATATTACCAAAAGCTAAGTTCCCAGAATTCATTGTTAATCCAAAAAATTTATTTCCATGCTGCTCAACTTGTAATTCATACAAATTGGATTCATTTTCTACTGACAGTAATCAAAAATTTTTAAACCTTTATCTAGATGAATTACCTGATGAATCATATTTATTTGTTGATGTGTTTTTAGACAAAGACGAAGAGTTTAATTTCAAATACTATCTTGATAATACTGAAAATAAAATTAATGCAGATTTATTTTTAATTATAGAAAACCATTATGAAAAACTTCATTTATTTGATAGGCTAAGATTAAAGTCAATAGAGCATATCAGTGAGTTTGAAAATAGAATAACTTTGTTTAGGAAAAGGCTAACTATGGCAGAAATAGTATTTGACTTTATGAATGCTGTAGAAGAAGATAGAAAAGCATATGGTTTTAATCATTGGAAATCAGCACTTGAGTTAGCATTGTTAGATTCAAAATTATTTAATGATAGAATTGAAAAAAGAATAAAAAAAGTATAAATGCCAGCTGGTAATCGAATTCTAAGACCTCACCAGTCTCACAAAACCTGATACGAAGAAGAACACTTTATGCTTTTAAATGATGTCTTAATGTTTAAGATTAAGAAGCCATCTTGGTTGAAGGATAGTTTTTAGTGGTATGATCTAAAGATATTATATGGAATAATAATCGTATATCATTATAATT
>JAGXIO010000153.1 GCA_024635555.1 Saccharicrinis sp. | reverse complement strand
GTAAGACTTCTCTCCGCTGATTGACAATAAATATTTTCATTCTTACATTCTAAAACACAAGCTTTTGTATACAAATAGATTCCTTCAAATTCTGATGGTTTAATTTGATATGCTTCATAAAGTATTTCCTTTGCCTTACTAAAATTTTCTCGATTTAGACAGACGAAACCTTCATTTAAATATCCAAAATAAAGCGAATCATTTCTGTGGTTTATGGAATCTCGAATGGCATTATAATATTTATTGCTCACATGTATTCTTTGTTGAATAGCATCAGATAGCCACAATTTAGAAATCGTTATGGACAAAATAATTATTAAACATACAAGTGAAGACAGAAGTATAATCCTCTTTTTTCTTTCATATTTAGTTTTGATTCTAATTTTTGTCTTAATAAAATTCAATTCATCTTCCTTAACAACTTTATACTCTAACTTCTTCGGATTTTTTGGAATGCTTTTACCCCTATCCCATGAACTAAGTGGTATTCTTTTGGGTCTTTCATTATTCTTTAATGAAGTAATCATCGATAAAATAGATCCTCCAAATCCCATAAGGCAATAATTCTAGTTTAATATTTTATAATTGAGGATTTTGTTAGATTTTGCCCAACTTCCTTTTAAAGAAAATAGCCGTAGGTTAAACGCATTCTGCCCACTGCTCTTCGCTTTACATGCTTGACTGTATGTTTTACACTCTACATACTTTCCGCTTTATAAATACTCGGGGCGCGAAAATTACATGGCGCACATAGTCGCACTCCGAGGTTCAAAGGCACGCGCCTTTCTTTCCGCATTTCCCTGTATGCTTTACCCTCTCCGTTTTCCGCTCAATGCCTCTGGCATCCCTCTTTACGCTATCGGCTAACCCCCCTGCTCCACGCCCCTTGCCCTATGCCCTCACTCCACTTCCCAAACATCACCCGAGTTCACCATTTCCTCAAAAGTAGTAATGCTTGTTTTGGCCTGCACATCCACTAACTGCTGTTCAACCGATACGTCGTAGACATTATCTTTTACGGAGCGAATTACACCCAGCGCTACGGGCAACTCAGGAAAATCCATGTTCGATAACTTGCGGTGCATTGCCCCATGATGGGTATAGGCATCGTGAACCAAAATGTCGTCGAGCGTATAGCCATCCTGACCAATTGTAACTGTTTTTATATCCATGCCGTCCATCACCAGACCTTTGTCGTTATCTACTCCGAAAATCATTTTTTCGCCATGCTGTAATATGATAGTTCTATCGGCTTTGTACTTTTTATCGGTGATGGCTTCGTGTGTTTTATCGTTGTAGATAACGCAATTTTGCAGTACCTCAACAATGGAGGTGCCTTTGTGCCGAGCTGCTTCTTCCATCACCTCAATGGATAGCTTTATCTCTTTGTCGATAGTGCGGGCAAAAAACTGACCGCGCGCACCTAAAGTCAGTTCCCCTGGTCTAAAAGGGTCTTCAACCGTTCCGTAGGGCGATGTTTTTGATATAAATCCACGTTTAGATGTGGGCGAATATTGTCCTTTTGTTAAACCATAAATTTGGTTGTTAAAAAGGATAACATTGATATCTATGTTTCTACGGATAAGGTGGATAAAATGGTTTCCGCCAATGGCCAAAGCATCGCCGTCGCCCGTTATTTGCCACACTTTTAGATTAGGGTTGGCCACTTTAACTCCCGAAGCAACTGCCGAGGCTCTGCCGTGGATGGTATGAAAACCATAGGTATTCATATAATACGGAAAGCGCGATGAGCATCCAATTCCGGAAATAACAGCTACGTTGTGAGGCTCTACTTTTAAATTTGCCATCGCTTTTTGTACCGCGTTAAGTATGGCATGGTCTCCACAGCCCGCACACCATCGAACACTTAAATCACTTTTAAAATCGGTATATTTTAATTCGCATTCTTCGCTCATAACACTATTCCTCCAATAATTTTTTAAACTGCTCTTTTAACTCCACCACCGAAAATGGTAACCCCTGCATTTTATTGAACTGTCGGTATTGAATATCGGGATAGTTCATCCGTAAATAATTGGCAAACTGACCTAAGTTAAGTTCGCATACCAATATTTTCTTATAGCGTTTAAGTACTGCGTGTGCATTTTTTGGTAAGGGATTGATGTAATTAAAATGTGCCAATGCTACATGCACACCTTCCTCCGAAAGCTCTTCAACTGCGGTAAAAAGATGACCAAAGGTACCGCCCC
Source organism: Saccharicrinis sp. (assembly GCA_024635555.1). Taxonomy (GTDB): domain Bacteria; phylum Bacteroidota; class Bacteroidia; order Bacteroidales; family Marinilabiliaceae; genus Saccharicrinis. The sequence continues at coordinate 3,300 of JAGXIO010000153.1, read as the reverse complement.
ATCCAACCACCAACAAATCACTTTCGGGCTCGCCCAGGATATCCTGCTCTGGGATGTTATTTTCGATATATTTAATTTTGGCCTCACGATATTTCACCATTCTTTCATGGTTTTCGCCATCGTAGGAAACCCCTCCTGTTTTTTCGTCCTTTTCTAAACCTCCTATTCGGTGCATTAAGCCGGGAGTACCTACTTTAACCCAGCTGCGTACATAGGTTTCGGGATCCCGTTGATACGGCATCCACGTTGCCTCATCTTCGGGCGCCACGCGCTTGGCTTTTATCTCAGGATAATCAGCCAGATCGGGTATTTTCCATGTTTGCGTTCCGTTGGCCAAAAAACCGTCTGTGAGCAAAATAACGGGTGTCATATGTTCCACAGCTATTTTGGCTGCGTAAAAAGCATATTCAAAACAATTAATGGGCGAGGAGGCAGCCATAACCACGCAGGGACTCTCGCCATTTCGCCCGTACAGTGCTTGCATCAAGTCGCTCTGCTCTGTTTTGGTGGGCAGTCCGGTACTTGGGCCACCGCGTTGCACATTCACAATTACCAGCGGAAGTTCGGCAATTACAGCCAATCCAATGGCCTCGCCTTTTAAGGCCAAACCGGGACCGGAGGTGCTTGTAACCGCCAAATCGCCGGCAAAACTGGCACCAATGGCGGTACAAATACCGGCAATCTCATCTTCGGCCTGAAAAACCTTAACGCCCATATCTTTACGAAGCGACAATTCCTGAAGAATCTCAGTGGCTGGAGTAATAGGGTAAGAGCCTAAAAACAACTCCAAGTTGGCCTTTTTTGAAGCAGCAATTAACCCCCAGGCTGTGGCAATGTTACCATTGATATTCCGATACTTCCCTTTTGCTATGGCAGCAGGGTTAATATGATACGAAGGCGTTACGGCCTGTATGATAACGCCATAATTGTATCCCTCGCGTAGTACCTTTAGATTGGCTTCGACTATCAAAGGATTTTTTGCAAATTTCTTTTTAATGTAATTGGTGGTGTGCTCCATGGGACGGTTGAACAACCAATATACAAGACCCAAAGCATACATATTTTTACTGCGCAGGATGCTCTTATTGTCGAGCCCCATATCTTTTAAACTCTCTTTGGTGAGATTGGTGATAGGTGCTTTAATGATATGGTAGTCGCCCAATTTATCCTCGGTAATGGGATCATCGGTTTTATATCCTGCTTTTTCCAAGTTTTTGGCATCGAAGGCGTCCACATCAATAATTATGGTGCCCCCGTGCTTTACCCATTTGGCGTTGGCTTTAAGAGCCGCAGGATTCATGGCCACCAGAACATCTGCATAATCGCCGGGGGTAAACACTTCGCTATGACCAAAATGAACCTGAAAGCCTGATACCCCACCAATGGTACCTTGGGGGGCTCTTATCTCGGCCGGATAATCGGGAAATGTTGATATATCGTTACCAAAAACTGCCGAAGTATTTGAAAACAAGGTTCCCGTAAGTTGCATACCATCGCCCGAGTCGCCCGAAAACCTCACAACAACCTCGTCACGCTCAATTACTTTTGAACTTCTTCCCATCATATTTTTAAGCTTTAATAATACGCTATTTCCTATAATCAACAGTAAAGATAACCGCTATATCAATACTAAAGCTTGACAGACGTCATTATTTGAGGACAAAACGATTATTTCGACTAAATTTGCATTTGAATAATAAAAATCAAGATATATCATGGCACTTATAAAAGAAGTTAGAGGATTTACGCCTAAAATGGGAAAAAATGTTTTTTTGGCAGATAACGCCACTATTATTGGCGATGTAATAATGGGCGACGATTGCAGCATTTGGTTCAATGCTGTTCTCCGGGGTGATGTGAACTCCATACGCATCGGAAACAAGGTAAATATTCAAGATGGGTCTGTTTTACACACCCTTTATCAAAAATCTACCATCGAAATTGGCGATAACGTTTCGGTAGGGCATAACGTAACCATTCACGGAGCCAAAATAGAAAACAATGTTTTGATAGGCATTGGTGCTACCATTTTGGATCAGGCCGTTATTGGTGAAAACTCTATTATTGCCGCCAACTCATTAATATTATCAGGCACCATAGTAGAGCCCAATAGTATTTATGGCGGTGTACCCGCGAAAAAAATAAAAGATATAGAGCCTGAGCAAACCAAGGAGATGATAAATAAAATTGCCAACAATTATTTAATGTATGCGAGTTGGTATAAGGAGGAGTAATTTGCTGATGGCAGTTGGCTGGTAGCATTTGGCTGATGGCCGATAGCAGTTAGCTGTTGGCGGATAGCTGGATGGGCATGGCGGATGGCATTTGGCTGTTTTCGATTCCCCTCCTTAAAAAAGGAGAGCCTGTTACGAACTCGTATTCGGGAGGTGGATGATATGAGGTACGAAATATCAGACGGGGTGGTTGTGATCTTTGCAGATAAAAAAGCCTGACATGTAAAATATTATGAGATCCCCATCCAGCTAACTGCGGTAGCGTGCTTCCTCCCGCAATTCTGCAGGCAGGCTATTTTTCCATGAAAAGGGGAAGAGCCGTCTTAGGTTGTTAGATGTGTTTTTTATATGTCTTTGCTTATCCAGTCATTTTTTAAAAAACTCATATTATAGACTGAATAAAACTCATTATCAATTACAAATGAATCTCTTAATAAACCTTCTTTGATGAACCCACAATTCTCATAGCATTTAATAGCTGACTTATTGAAATCAAAAACGCCCAAATCAATCCTATGTAAATCTATGTCGCTAAAACCAATCTTAAGAAGTTCTTTGATTATTAATTTACCATAACCCTTGTTTCTATCCTTCACATCGGCTACAAGTATTCTGCTTAGTCTTGCACTTTTATTTATGGTGTCTATACGGCTAATTTCTCCGTGGCCGATAACTCTATTAGTTGCAGACTCAATTACCTTATAAACTTGTCTATTACTTTCCGAAATGTATTTATTCAGTTGTTGATGACTTAAAGGAAAAGTAAATACTGGCCCAGCAAATTGATACATAAATCTTTCATTATCAATCCAACTTATAAACCTATCAAAATCAGATTCTGAAAATTTATCCAATTTAATCATTTCTCAATCTTTTCCCAATCGCTTGCTAGTAAGGCAAATACTACATCATCAACCCATTCGCCATTAATAAATAAACTTTCGACAAAGTGAGCCTCTTTCCTAAACCCTAATCGTTTAACTAATTTGATTGAATTTAGATTCGAGGGGTCAATAGATGTAACTATACGATGTTTCTTTAATGTATTTAATAAATATTCAATAAT
>JAGXIO010000152.1 GCA_024635555.1 Saccharicrinis sp. | reverse complement strand
TCAGTGAAGTATTTTTCATAAAATCTTATCTCTCTAGCCATGTCACAAAGTTAACAAGTATGTTAACAAAAGCAAAGTGGTTTTAATTATTCATTTTTACAGCGGATATTTTTCTTCCATGCGCCATAACGTAGGTATAAGTGGAGGATATAACACCGCCTGTAGATCCTAGATACCACTCTCCCGTTGGATCGATGTATTTTAATGGGTTATTGGCGCAATAAACAGCCTGTCCCGCCATAGCGGGATGCTCCCCACCCAGGGTATTTATCGGCCAGCGGGTCAACAGAAATAAACTGGCCTAGGAATGGGTCGTACAGGCGAGCATTCATATTTATTACCTGCATATGATCAAAATGTTTCCCGCTTGGGCGGGACAGGCTGTGAAGCGTAAAGCCTCGGTCTGTTTTAAATGTTGTTCGAGTTTCATCCTGCGTCCTATCATCGGGGTTAACACGTTTGCCCTCCCGAACGCTTTGCATACTGGGATTAGGTTAGTTTAATTATGCAAATAAAAAGTGTCACCAACACGATAAATACTAAAAAAAGCACTAACATTGCTGCGCAATAAAAAAACTTATATAGCTTACGTTCATTTATGAATCTCTTAAATTTTATAACCTCAGAAATACTTGTGCGCAAATAAGAAACAGAGTATCCTTTACGAACTAAGACTGTCTTTATTGCAATAGACAATAATAAAAAACTGATACCTAAAAAAGGTAAGGAAAAAGAAATAAATTCAAACATTTACTATTCTTATATAAAATATTACTTACCCCAGTTCATATTTTCATTATTAACTGATCCAATCCACTCTGTTTCAGATTGAGTAATCGAACCACCAATACCCCAGCCTTAGTCAGAATTATACATTGGCTAGAGAAAACATTAGACAAATTTTCTATGAACTCCCAATAATAGAATTGACAATAGCACATAACAAATAATCATTAACATTTTCATCCCTCTTTTTTTTTGATTTTCACCTTTCCAATCTTCTTCAAGCTCTTCATAAGGTTTTATTTTTTTGTATCGATACAGGTTTAATCCAAAAATGATTAAATAACCAATTAAGAAGGCAAAGAGTTTTTCTATATCTGTCAATTCATCAAATGGCTTAATTAAGAATAAAATAAATAATCCGTTCGAAAGTTGTAACAAACATAATATTCCTGCTCCTGCATATACTTTTATGTCATTATAATTAAGATGATTCGCATAGAAATATGCTATATTATAAAAAACATAGTCAAAAAAAACTAATAGTCTCATTTCTAATTTGTATTAAGCGTATTCTCTCTATAACAATCTATGGAATATATTGATAAACTGGGCCCATGATTCCAGGTACGAGAGTTGCTTTTCCCGTAACAACTTGATTGATATTATACTTCTGTACTGCATAATCTCCCGATAAAATATCGCCTAATATTGGATAATAACCTATAGCCCCCATTGTAGCATCCAATACATTCTCTGTAGTAACTCCCTGATCAGCAAAATTGTACATTATACCAAGCGAATTTGCTATATCACCTCCAAGTCCTAATGGTTGAGTAAACTTCATAATCTTGGCATAAACTGGATTTGCCCATGTTATTGCTCCTGTGTTAATGTCAATAGACCTAGGTAACAATATGCTCTGTCGGTAAGCGGTTTCAACAAAAGAATTTGCAATGTTAATTTGAGTTACTACGGCACTTGCTGCACTAATACCCCATAGAATATCTGATTCAGGACTGCCATATATATAACCACTACCCCCACCTGATGCGGCACTCTTCCAATCCCCCATTCCCTTAACATTCATGTTTAATGTTTGCGAAAATGTTTCGAAAAACGTATTGTTGGGATTAAATGCCTTTTTATAATCTGCTAGATGCTTAGCACCTCCATCTTCACTATTTACCAAGAAATCCAGAATGTATTCAGAATCTATATTACCATCCTTTAAGCTTGAATACAATTATGATAAATCGTATGGATTATATGAAACTCCTAGATTATCATAGAATTCACCTAGAGTACATTCATCGTCATACTCTTCTTCAACCAAATCTCCCCAAAAGTCATAATACCACTCTCCCGTTGGATCAATGTATTTTAATGGGTTATTGGCACAATATACGTACGCTCCCCACCCAGGGTATTTATCGGCCAGCGGGTCAACAGAAATAAACTGGCCTAGGAATGGGTCGTACAACCCTGCCTGCATATTGATGATTTGCAAGTGGTCGTAATGCTTCCCGAAAAGGCTATGAAGCGTAAAACCCCTGTCGGTAACAAACGAAAACTTTTATCTCGAACCAAGTCACAGACTCCCCTCAGCCCGTGCATCATTGATAGTAACTATGGCGAGCGAAGGCTTACAGGTTTCACTAAAGAAATGTTCTTAACCCTATCTATTTGAACCAATTTTTCTAATGTACTACTAGATACAATGGTATCATGAGTGGTATTAACTGTTAAATATAAAAGATTTTCATAGCGATTTTCCTCTGCTGGTTTGTAATTGAACAAAAATACCTCAAGAGATTTACTATAATACGCGCCATGAATTAAGTTCCTTCGCAGAAAAATTGCTTTATTGAGTATTTTCTCATTGAGCTTTGCAATAACCGTATCAGAATTGTACTGGTGTTTTATGTTTAAACTATCTGTTAAGTCATATTGTAACGTACCATTAATAAAAAATGAATTATTCATGTCAAAAAAATAACCAACAACTTCACCTTTCTGGGCAATTGAATCTAATAGAGCATGAACAGTTAACATTGTCTGCTCTAATTCATCAGGTGTATTAACCAAATCTAAAACCTCCCTATTGCCATCAGTATTCTTACACCCAATAAGAATAATTAAAGAGAGTAAGATAATTCTACTTTTTTCCATGATAATAACCTTTAATGATATATTCTGTGTCTTGGCTATGGTCAAAAAAACCTTTCCAATTACTCCAATCTGCATTTCCTTTTAATACTTGATTAACCCCTGCTCCAAATAATGACATTTCTAATGAAATACCTAAAGTGGAAGCTGCATAGCCAAAATTATAGTTACCAAAATCATCGAATCTAAATAAATTACCTTTGTAATAGGCATATGTGTCACCAATTTCTTCTGGGCTATAACCTTTACCTGGTTGCTTTATATCGAATGGCTTGTTATTACCAACCTGAGATGCAAACATTGATAATTTAACTAAACCAGAAGGCAATTGTCCTTTTTCAAATAGTTCTCTTTTTTCTTCAAAGAAACTGTATGTACCCTTTAATGTATTGTTAAATTTTGACGTTAAGTCAGGATAACCATCTACCCAACCTAATGCAGCCTCCCCCCAACCTTCTGTGCTATATAATCCATAACGCCTAAAACGGAGATCGTCAAAATACTCCTTCAAATTCTTTTCAGCATCTTTTGACTTGCTCAAGAAAATTAGAACGTTTACTACATCAATATGACCGTATTCATTTAAGTTTGCAAACAACTTACTCAAATCATCTTGTTCATAATCCACTCCTTCTTCATCATAAAAAGTCTTTAAAGTCTTTTCATCGTCATGTTTTTGCCAAACCAAATCGCCAAATGTATCATAATACCACTCTCCCGTTGGATCTATGTATTTTAGTGGGTTATTTGCACAATATACGTACGCTCCCCACCCGGGGTATTTATCGGCCAGCGGGTCAACAGAAATAAACTGGCCAAGGAATGGGTCGTATAACCTTGCCTGCATATTGATGATTTGCAAGTGGTCGTAGTGTTTCCCGAAACAAGTTCGGGACAGGCTGTGAAGAGTAAAGCCCCTGTCGGTAACAAAACTCGTCCTAACATCATCTTGCGTCCAATCATCAGGGTTAACACGTTTGCCCCACGGGTCGTAGGCATATTTTTCAACAAAATCGCCTTGCTCGTTGGCCAGGGAACAAACGCTGGTTTATATCTTGATTTCCAAAGCTAAAAAATATTTGGATTTTATTTGGATATGGCAAATTAAAAAAACCAACTTATTGATAACATGCTTACCAAAGTTAAGTTTAAAGAATTATTTAATAAAAATATTGCTACTCTTTAAATACAAAGCCCCGGTTGGTCTGGGTTTCATTTAAATAATCCATTTTTTCTCATGGATAATCTTCAGAACCTGCTTTACATTAAACTCTTTTTTTTTAAGTCTTTCTTTTCTAAACCATCTATCGTATAAATAAAGAAAGGGAATATTATATTCATCAATAAAATATTCATCGAATTTAAAACCTGTCATACCAATTCCAAAAGCCTCACTAAATCTAAGCATAAAAGTATCTGCATCGTCTCCAATTAATTTAAAGTCTTTGAAAAAAACAGTGCTTTCATTTATTCTGAAACCTATTTCTTCCTTTACAAAATCATATAGTTGATTATAAAGTGCTGATTCTAAAATGCTATTTTTCATTTGTCATCCTTGTTTTTCGAATAATCATAAATTAACCCTGACTCCATAAAAAATGGTGTCCATCTTCCCAAGAATGTTTCCCAATTACTCGCAGCTCCAAGTGGAGTAAACCATCGACCACCCAATGAACCGCTGGCACCTATCTCTTTAAAAAAAGTAGTAGTAACCATTGTGGTTTTCGATGCTCCACCAAGTGTTTTCAACCCTAATGAGGCTTTGGAAAATTGTCCGAACGGCATAAGAAAGGAAATTGGATTATCCGCCATGCTTAATTTAATAACATTTGGGTAGTCTTTCCCGAATAAAGCCTCATATCCGAGTTTCTTCCATAATTCAGGGTTGCTTACACGTTCCGAAAAGACATCACCATAACCATCTCCTTCTATAGACGTATGCTCACCATTTGCAACGGCCTTCCAATCCCCCATTCCCTTAACATTCATGGTTAACATTTGAGAAAATCTTTCGAAAAACGTATTGTTGGGATTAAATGCCTTTTTATAATCTGCTAGATGCTTAGCTCCTCCTTCTTCACTATTTACCAAGAAATCCAGAATGTATTCAGAATCTATATTACCATCCTTTAAGCTTGAATACAAAGATGATAAATCGTATGGATTATATGAAACTCCTAGATTATCATAGAATTCACCTAGAGTACATTCATCGTCATACTCTTCCTCTCTAAGGTCTCCCCAAAAGTCATAATACCACTCTCCCGTTGGGTCTATGTATTTTAATGGGTTATTGGCGCAATAAACGTACGCTCCCCACCCAGGGTATTTATCGGCCAGCGGGTCAACAGAAATAAACTGGCCAAGGAATGGGTCGTATAACCTTGCGTTCATATTTATTACCTGCATATGATCAAAATGCTTCCCGAAACAAGTTCGGGACAGGCTATGCAGGAAACCCCCTGTCGGTAAAAAACTTGTTCTAACATCATCCTGCGTCCAACTTTTTGGGGGTCATATCAAATCCGGGCTTTTTTTAGTATTACTTCAGTTGTCTGCAGTTTCTTTTCAAGGTTCTTTTCTCGGTGCTTAGTTGCAATCCATATCATAAGAACAAATACAACGATTATGTAAATTGCAACTGAGATTGAGCCGTATATATTCTTTTGCTTATTAAATATATCATAGTATTCTTCTTGCCTTTCATTATTAAAAAGAAAATAAAATGTATTGAACAAAAAAATGGTTGCACCCAAAATTATCATAAACATGGGTTTTAACTCATATTGGTGCAATCCATAATATTGATAAATTCCCCAAAGTGATAGGATTGTGAAAAATATGATTACTGAAAAAAGGCCTACTGCAAAAATATTTATCTGTGGATCTCTACTGAATCTCTTATATACAGATAATATTGTAAAGTATATGTAGCGATAGATTGTCATTAGTCCTTATTGCTTTTAATATTACTCTTATCTATAGTGCTATTCTGTTTTGGATTTTCAGTGTTAACTAAAACTCCATTAGCAAAGTAGCTATTACCAACCTTCAATCCAGTTAAATTATAGGTTCTAACTAATCCTATTTGGGGAATAATAGAAATTACCTTAACCTTTCTCATTTTTTTTCCTTTGCAGACATAACATTTATCTCCAATTTCCAACTTAGAGGTCTTTAAATCATATCTTTCGTGAGATTGTACTGGATTAAAAGAACACCAACCTTTACCTATTACAAAATATGGGTGGTCTTGCGTGTTAGTATTTATTGTTTTGTTCGAAAATGATATTTGAATCAGATTATCATGCATCGGAGTATCAGTCTTTAAAACCTCTGTTTTAATGATTTTTTTATTTATAAAATCGTATGTTAAAATAGTGTCTCCAACTATAACTGTTTCAATTGCCCTCAAGGTACCATCTCCCATTGCAATTTTTGTTCCTTCAGTAAAACAAAGTCCTCCACTATAAAAGAAATCACTATTTAAATTTTCAAAACCTCCACCTGGCCCAAAAGCTTCAGCTTTTCTTGCATGGTAAGTTCTAGATGCTTCTTGAAAGCCTGGACTAGTTGCAATAAAGTATGTCGTTGACACCATCAAACCTACTGGTCCAGCAAAACCAACAACTCCAAAAAACATGTCCGAAGCATATTTCGTTCCACTAATATCGCCGTTCCAGTAATTGAATGTAGACAATCCCATTCCATAAACTCCAGCTGCAGCACCTGTCCAATATAAAGCGCCCCTTGTTGCTTGTAGGTATCTACTACCCGTCATCAAACCGCCAGATGTAACATTTTTTGCGATTGTACCTTCCCTTAACAGACTACCATTATTGTATCTAATTGGTCTAAAGGGCCTCAATTCTCGACTCAGTTGAATCTCAGCTCCACTTGCAATAAATGCAACGCCAGTTGTGATATCGGAAACTCCAATGCCACCCCCACCTGATTCGGCATCTGAAAACACTGTTCCATCATACCCCTTACCCTTAGCACTCAAGTATATTGAGTTATTAAGATTTTCAAAAAAAGTATTACTCCAATTAAATGCCTCTTTATATTCTGCTAGATGCTTAGCACCTCCTTCTTCAC
>JAGXIO010000021.1 GCA_024635555.1 Saccharicrinis sp. | reverse complement strand
TTAACGTTTAAAACTCAAATTTTATTAACGCATTTAAACACTAGGCGAATGGCTTAAAGGCGTATTGTCGCTATTGGTAAACCTACCCACTATTAATCATACAGACCATAAATAATAAAACGCAAATATATTTTAGTGATTTCCGAAGATTTTTTTGTGAAGATGTGCCTATACGTACAAAGCTCCTTTTTTTTGAGAATTGATGGTTTGCCTGTTTAGGCACCAAAACCTACGCTATTGTAAGCCGTTTATATTCTATCTAAATTGTTTTGGTTTCAAATCTTTACTTACATTCTCTACGATTTCTAAAATTCTTTTTTGTCTTGTTTCTTTTCTTTTAGCAGAAACGACCCAGTGCAATAGCATTTTCTTAACAGACTTACTTAGGCTAGCAAAGTATTCCATTGAGCCTTTGCAATTTGCAAATTCTTCTTTTAAATCGTTTGGTATTACAAGTGCTTCAACTTCATCCAAAATTGTCCACGAACCATTTTCTTTTGCAATTTCAATACTTTTGTAACCTTCTTTTTCCATAAGTCCTTGGTCAATTAAAGTTTGCACCTTATCCTTATTTATCTTTGACCAATTACTTTTTGCTTTTCGCTTGCTGAAATACTGTTTGTATTTTTCATCATCAATTGTCTTTTTAGTGCTATCAATCCAACCAAAGCAAAGCGCTTCATCAACTGACTCACTCCAATTTAGGTTATGGTTAGGAGATTTTTTTTTATAAAGAATAAGCCAAACTGCTTCTTTTTTTTTGTGGTTCAATTCGAGCCATTTTCTCCAATCTTTTTTGTCATAAGGACAATGTTCTTCAACATCTATCATGCGCTAGCTTGTACTTTATTTTGGGTTAACGACGTTGCGAATAAGGGGTCGTGGGCTAATTTGAAAAGTCAAACTTCCGAATTTCCACTTAGCCGAATCGAAGGTTTTGGAAATAAAATTATTCTTTTCACTAGCCGAAACAAAAGCTTCGGCGTACTTATTCAGAGAGCAAAGACTTCAAGAACAGCCTACTAGTCCATGCCCCTTATTTATTGTTGTAGGGCCTTATTCTTTGATAATCCAATTAATAAATTCGTGTCCAAATTCACTAATTTTAAGAGTGTTCTTTTCTCTATAATTTGTAGCACCAGAAATTGTTGTACCTGATGAAATTATATAAGGTAAAGTTCCAAATTCTTCATTTTTCTCAATTTCAATAAGGTTTTTATCACTTAAAAATTTCCAAATTATCATTCTATTATTTTTAAAATGATATTTTTCAGGTATTTGATCAGCATTGTTTGGAGCTTGTTTAGTTTCCTTGATGCAATTTTCTAGTCCTTCAGCAGTTATGTAAATACCGTAAATAGTATAAATAACTACATTATCACTATTATTGTGTAAATCAGATAAATATTCAAGTTCTTCAAGAACTATACTATCCAAGATAGTAACCATGAGTTCACTGTCCTCTTTTTTAGAATTTAATACTGACAAGTGATTTACTAGAATACTAGCATAACCTTTAATTTTATCAAGGTGTCTTGTCCTAATGACAGAATTTAAAACTTTTACAAAGAGATCATAGAATTCTTCTGTATTTAAATATTCTTGTAATGACTCCTTCTCCTCTATTTTTTCAAGCCTAGAATTAATTTGAGTAAACAATTCATTTATTCGTTTCTCACGCAATTTTTCTCCCTTTACAGATAATAAAATGTCTAATGCTCCACCTATATAGGGAATCGTACTTGTAATTGCTCTTAAATTATAGCTATCTATATATTTCTCAATTTTAGGCTTTTCCATACTTGTGTTTTGTTTAATGCCCTACAACTTTTCAACACCCCCACCCCACTTGCCTTTATTTCTTCTTTGCATGAGCTTATTGAATGGATAAATATAACATAACACGTCCGGATTGACATACAAAAAAGTGGAATATTTTAGATGAGCCGGAAATGTACAAGCAAGTGGCTTTATATCTGGAAACGCACTGGCGGTCAAACTATCGTAGATCCTGCAATTCGGTAAAGACAAGTTTGTGCTGCTTAACATCTCCATTTATTTATTCTTTCCGTTTTTTCTACAAATTCCGAGGATATCTAACGATTTGCTGGATGAAGCGTGCGGAGATTAAATGAACCAAGACTCCCAAAATTTCACTGAGCCAGACCTTATATTTACTTTTAACTTTTCATTTCAAAAGCCAAATCAAAGATTTGGCGGTGTTCGATTAGCTAACTAAACTGCCAAAATACAGCAAACTCCGTATGCTTTATACTAGCTTGTTGTAAGCCGTTTTGATTATTGTTTAGTCAATTTAATTATTCTAAAATTCCCGTTAAAATCAGCTGCTTCGTCTGAAAGAACTTTTAACTCAGTATTATCTAAAATCGTTTCGAATCTCCGTGTTATATCCGAAAAAAATAGATTTGTGAAGACATTAACACATTTTCGAAGCGAGGATACTTTCTCATCCTTACGAACAAACTTATCAAAAATCGAAATCTGTCCGCCACTCTTTAAAACCCTCTCGGACTCCTTTAAACATCTTATGGAATCAGGTATTACAGATAGAATTAAGTTGAGAATTATAATATCAAATGAATTGTCAGGGAAATCTAAATATTGACCGTCCATGACTATCGCTTTAACATCGCTCTTTAATGACTTATTACGTTTTTTTATCCTTGTAACCATGGAAGATGTAATATCGATAGCAATTATTTCACAATCCTTTGGCAGAAACTCCAAATCTAAACCTGTTCCGGCACCAACAATTAATATTTTATCTCTAGTCTTTGGCTTTAATGATTCTATTGACTTTTTTCTAGAATTCTTAAGAAAACGAGCTATCAAATCATAACCTGGTGTATATAGGGTATATCGTATTTTATTCCATGTATTAGTATTAATATTCATTTTCTGAGATTGCTATTTGAATGATTATTATGTGTAAATTAAATATCCATTAAAATCGTTTTTATTTTTCCATTTCCACTACCAAAGCAAGGTCTTTATTGTGAATTACGCGAATGGCTTACAACTTTCCAACAACCTCACCCCACTTGCCGTTATTTCTTCTTTGCACGGGCTTATTGAATGGATAAATATAACATAGTACGTCCGGATTGACATCCAAAAAAGTGGAATATTTTACATGGGCCCATAATATACAAGCAGGTAGCTTTAAATCTGGAAACGCATTGGCTGTCAAACTATCGTAGATCCCGCAATTCGGTATAAACCAGTTTGTGCTGCATATTATCTCCTTTTATTTATTCTTTCAGTTTTTCCTACAAATTCAGATAATATCTAGCGTTCGGAATATGCGGAGGCCGGGATTTCGGAGCTCCAAGTTATCAAACCATTACAATTTTGAGTAAATGAAATAAAGTTCAAATTACCCGCAACGTCCCGCTTACGTATATTGGGTGTTATGCCCTGGTTGTTTTTGTCCAGTACTATTAAATCCTATTATTTTATAAAAATTTGCTTTATAAGTCTCACTGATTGGAATTAGTTTATCATTAATTTTAATCCTATTCCGTTCAATTAAATCAATTTTATTTAATGGCACAATAAATGATTTATGAACTCTGCAAAACAATGATTTTGGCAATTCTTTTTCTAAGTCGTTAAAAGTTTGAAGTGTTAAGATTTTTTTATTATCCGTTTGGATGTTTCTGTAATCTCTCATGCCTTCGATAAAAAGAATATTGTTGTAAAATACTTTTTCTATTATATAATCACTTTTCACAAAGAAAAAATCACGTGTAATATCAGCATTGCTATTTATTTGGCACGATACTTTTTCAACTGCGTGAATAAATCGTTCAATTGTAAATGGCTTTAATAGATAATCTGACACATTTAGTTCATATCCTTTTAAAGCGTATTCGCTATATGCAGTTGTTACAATTACATACGGTTTATTTTTTAGGGATTCGAGTAGTTGAATGCCTGTCAATTCATCCATCTTAATATCCAGAAACATTAAATCAATATGTTGTTCACGAAGAAAAGCAATCGCTTCAAACCCATTATCAAATGATTGCAATAAGTCAAGATATGGAACTTTAGCAACATATTCCATTGTACGCTTTAAAGCAAGTGGTTCATCTTCTACAATTATACAACTAATCATTCCCCAATAGAATTTCAAGATTCACAATATACCAATTATCCTCAGTATTTACATTTAGATTATAATCCATTCCGTAAATTAAATCAAGTCTCTGCTTAATCAAATTAAATCCTAATCCATTATTATCTTGTGTTGCTAAATCGGATGAATTAATATGGTTTTTACACAAAAAGGATATTTTATTATCTGAAATATCAAGTCGTATTAGTATTGCATTTACTATTTTTTTATTTGTGGCATATTTAAAAGCATTTTCTACAAAATGTATAAATATCATTGGGGCAATAAATTTCTCTCCTATTTCCCCAACAATTTCGAACTCAACAAATTTATTGTTTAATGTTCTAACCTTTTGTAACTCGACATATTTCTCAATGTATTCAATTTCCTTTGATAAAGGAACTCTTTCAGTATTCGTTTCATAAAGCATAAACCTTAATATTTCAGATAGCTTTTTAAGATAATCTGAGGCTCTCTTAGGTTCATCAAGAATAAGAACATCAATATTGTTTAAGGTATTGAATAAGAAATGTGGATTAATTTGTGATTTAAGAAGCTCAAGCTGGCTTGTTACTTTATCCTTTTCAAGTTCAGCTTTTATTTTTCTGTCTTTAATCCATTCTATAAATGTTTTAAATAAGAAACCAAATAAATTGAAGTAGCTAATAGGCAATAAAATAATAAGAACATCAAGAAGGTCAACAACTCCTTTATCCTGAAATTCAATTATTATTTGAACAGGAATCAATATTGCATATAATAATCCAACCCAAACAAAACGAAGGGGGCGTTTTATAAAATAGTTTAGTGAAAAATATGATAGGTAAAAAATACAAGCTCCAATCGGAACAGTTATTAAAAGAACTTTTAAGGTTTCTTGAATATCAGGCATCTGACCACCTAGAACTGCTGCTATTAAATTTAATAGCTGAAAAATTAGGATTATTAAGAGGCTAGAAAACACCCAAAATGAAAGGTGAAACATAATTTGAACTGACTTTTTCATGATTTTACTTTTTAATTAAACATTTATCAAAAGTCAGTGTAATAAATCTGTTTTAAAAATAAGTTCTGCATAGTAAGGTTTTCAATCTGCAAAATGGTTAATCAGTGCCGCTACTCAACTTGGGCATAACTTTTCAATACCCCCACCCCACTTACCTTTATTTCTTCTTTGCACGGGCTTATTGAATGGATAAATATAACATAATACGTCTGGATTGACATACAAAAAAGTGTAATATTTTACATGAGCCGGAAATGTACAAGCAAGTGGCTTTAAAACTGGAAACGCAATGGCAGTCAAACTATCGTAGGTCCCGTAATTCGATAAAAAGTAGTTTGTGCTGCTTATTATCTGCATTTATTTATTCTTTCCGTTTTTCCTACAAATTCAGATGATACCTAACGCCCGGCGATATGGTGCGTGGCTAATCTTCTTGGTATATACTTTCTGGACGTTAAGAATGACCTTTTGTGAGCTAAAGTTTCTGATAATACAGTATTTAGCCATGCACTATAAAGCGTTTTTTAATCTCTTTTACTGTCAATCAGTGTCCTTAAGTTAGTTATTGGATTAAGATTTTCAATGTTTGATTCGTCCAATTTCACCCATTGAATCCAATCAATTCCCATAGTTATATCATATTCACCAATTAAACCGTCCAATAAGATATAAACTGCATTCTGAGATTGTCCGTTACCATCAAAATCTCTTATATTTAATTCAATTCCGATATTGCCGTATTCACCATCTTGATATCTGAAGTAAATGTCAGAGTACCCGATTTTAAAATCTCCATATTGGATTTCAAAATCGTCTCCTGGAATACGTTGTCGAAAAGCGCTGAATTTCCAACTATCAATTTTAGGTGCATTTTCAACTAATTCTTCTACTATAGGGAAAAGTTCTTTAATTCCCTCTCCTGAAATTGTGAATTCTCTTTCTCCGTTTTCGTGAATTGGACTAAATTCAAAAACTAAATCTTGATGAACCTTCTTTAATTCAGTCGACAATTCGTTAAATATCTTTTCTCGGATTTCAAGGTTTTCAATTTCATTGTAATAAGTTGCTTGATGTTTAGAAAACCAATTCCAGAATTTGTCCTCTTTGGATTGTTTATTGAATAGTGAAAACCCCATTATTAATATAATAATTGATACTACGATTAAATTTCTTTTCATATGGTTCGGTCAAAATGCTTTACAACTTTCCAATAACCTCACCCCACTTGCCTTTATTTCTTCATTGCACGAGCTTATTGAATGGATAAATATAACATAATACGTCCGGATTGACATACAAAAGAGTGGAATATTTTACATGAGCCGGAAATGTACAAGCAAGGGGCTTTAAATCTAGAAACGCAGTGGCATTTTATCAATTCAAATATTTAATCCAATAAAGAATCCCCTCGGAAATTGCTGCTGGAATAATGATTGTCAATAATGCATAACCGTATGCGTATTTATTAAAATAAGCCAGTCCGAATAATAAAATCCTTACGGTAAAAATCCACAATACAAATTTCGTTATTGGGTTTTGATAAGTAATAAGTTCAATATCATTTAAAATTGTTGCCGGAACAATCATTATCAGTCCAATGACTAAATGAATCAAGCTTGGAATCAATGAATATGCCAAGGCTAATCGTATTTGATTTTTATTGGCTTTTCCCTGAAGAAGTTTACTAATTCCCCAAATACTATAGGTGAATAAGGTATTGAAAAATAATAGTCCTAATAATCCTGATATTATTAATCCTAAAATTAATGCAGCAAAGTAATTTCCCTCAAATATTTTTTGAATATCATTTGCACTTGAAAATCCAGATGTCATTGAAACAAGAAAAAAAATAACATTGATATTAACATTATTTTTATCGTCATCTCGTTGCGCTAAAAACTTAAAAGTCTTTAGTGGTTTAATCCAAATTGAAAATATTGGTTTCATTTATTTCTTCTTTGCACGGGCTTATTGAATGGATAAATATAACATAATACGTCCGGATTGACATACAAAAGAGTGGAATATTTTACATGAGCCGGAAATGTACAGGCAAGTGGCTTTAAACTTGGAAACGCAGTGGCAGTCAAACTATCATAGGTCCCGTAATTCGGTAAAGACCAGTTTGTGCTGCATATTATCTCCATTTATTTATTCTTTCTGTTTTTTCTTCATATTTAGAGGATACCTAAAGACTGGCATAAACCCAGTTCGGGTTTGATTATTCTAATGTTTATTGTTTGCTTCATAGCTGAATAAATTACAGTTGCAACTTAACAATTTTCATGTCTATCTGAAATTTATTTCGGCGGGGTTTCAAATACGTACAATGATTAGGCTTAAACCTTGGCTCGTATTGGGTTTGATGCCGTGTTGTGTGCTGTGGATTATTCATTTCGAGGCTTTACTACAAAAAATAAGACCATACAAATATGAACTTTCAAATCTTATAAAAGCATAGTGATATGGATTACTATCATTTATAAAGACGGTTTAATCTATATATTTTCTTAATAATTCGTAATCACTTTTAGGAAACATATTTTCAGCATTAAAGTTCTTCATGGCACCCATCTCAATAAATTTCCAATTTGCACCATTATCTCTTGATTCAGCAAGTAATTCTTTATCAAAACTAACTATGACGTTTTCCTTTTTTACATTACGCTGCTCTATTTTTTGACTTGCAAAAGCAAATATTCTATTGTCTGTTTTTAAAAATATTTCACCACCTATCATTGAATCTTTTAATGAGATAGTCACGGTTTCAATTTTATCACCACCATCAGTGATACTTACTGTATAGTCATCTAAAGCTTTTAACAATTTAGTTTCCCCTCCAAACTTTTCTATAAATTCTGGCTTAGTCAATTTAATCCTATTTTTATTGTCAAACTCTTTGATAGATCTTGAATAATTATCGGCATCTATTATTAAATTAGATATCCTCTCACTATCTGATTGAGGACTAACATATCTTTCAGGTCGCTTATCATCTAAAGCTTTATTATCTCTAGAACTGCTATTATTGCAGGAATAGGACGAGAAAATTAGTGATAATAAAATGACGTTTAATAATACTCTCATAATCTTACGGTTTTGTTTAATAAATGGTTTACTATCAAGTTAATACTAAAATAATGCTAATCCTCTATTATCCACAACTTTCCAACAACCCCACCCCACTTGCCTTTATTTCTTCTTTGCACGGGCTTATTGAATGGATAAATATAACATAATACGTCCGGATTGCGATACAAAAAAGTGGAATATTTTACATGAGCCGGAAATGCACAAGCAAGTGGCTTTAAATCTTGAAACGCACTGGCAGTCAAACTATCATAGGTCCTGCAATTCGGTGAAGACAAGTTTGTGCTGCTTATTATCTCCATTTATTTATTCTTTCTGTTTTTGCTGCAAATTCTGAGGATACCTAACGGTGGTATAAGAATAGTTGCCAGTTTCGAGATTCAAACCTATCAAGTTACCACCCAAAAATGATGCGAGTGATAATGCTCAAAAACCTCTTAAACCTTCATGAATTATACCCATTGCTATGTAACGGCTTTATTTGTTCAGTTTCTTTTGTTGTTCAATATAAATATCATC
>JAGXIO010000151.1 GCA_024635555.1 Saccharicrinis sp. | reverse complement strand
GTAACCTTATCTATGGCATCGTCAAAATTGTAATCGACTATTTTTGAAAAATAATAATTCATAACAATTGTCTTTTTAGTGAAATTTATAATTCATAAAAGTAATAAATTGAAACTTTTTAATCTGCCACCTTTGTTACATAGGTTGAAATTTATGCTGAAAACTCTGCTTCCGGGATCAGGTTATCAAAACCTCCTGTGCGGCCTACATATTGTCAATTAAAAGCCCAAAATCTTTTACCTTTCCCCAATCGGTATATTCAATTTCAGCATCCGGATTGGTGGGGCCTTTGGTCATCCACATAATTAACCGGATCATTAATTTATCCCAGAAGGAATATATCTTATAATCGATTTTCCCCGCAAAAACGGCGGCCTTGTATGGTTTCCAATCAATTTCCTTTATAAATTTTATGAAATAGGGATTTGTTTCCGGCGTGTTTTTCTCGGACTTTCGCGCAACGAGATTTACAGAGAAGAAGGCGGTTTTTGTTTTTTCAAATTGGTCCTTATGAGTTTTTATAAATTCAATTATTTTTGAATTATGCTTCCCGTATCGAATGCTGGATCCAATTATAAACTTATCGAAGCTATTTATTTCTTTGTCAAAATCATCAATCGAGTAAATTTCGACCGTGTTTCCATTTTGAGTTAAAACATCTTTCAGTTCATTACTTATTTTAAGAGTTTGTCCATCAACCGTTGAATATAGGATTCCGATTTTATTATCCATTTCATTTTGCAATTTTGATTGCTGCATTTGAGTATTTTGGCAGTTCAATATTTTATAAAAGTAAGAAATGAAATTCTTTAAACTATCAGCTTTTTCTAGATAAGTTTAAAAATATTGCCAAACCTTTTGAAAGAGGTTAAAAGTTAGAAGTAGAAAATTCCCTTAAAAATTCGGAAAGTATATTTTGAATAAAATAAAAGGGAACTATTTAAAAATGAATTCAGCATTTATATAATCAATCCTTTCTGCTTCCTTTTAGATTACAATGCCTGTGATCAAAGTGATTCCAACACTTCAGCATTTTTTAACACATTTTGATTTATCATAATTCCGAAAATTAATTGACAGAATCTATGGAATTAATGTCAATTGATAAATATTGTTTAACTGCAAAAAAGCAGTTAGGCGGATTCATTCTAAACAAATGTTTATATGATAAATGTCATAAAATACGCGTGGAATAATTTCGAAATTGTAGATTAATTAGAAAATTTAAATAAAAATTCAATTATTATGAGAGTAACAAAAAAAATAACAGTACTATTTCTTGGCCTTTTATTTATCGGGCTTCAGGGATGTACTTCTGACAATGGGAATGAACCTGAAATAAACCTCGATCAGGTAGCATTTGATGCTGCAGATGCAGTGAATGGAAGCAGGTTGTACAACGATTTTACCGCGCAGGAAACCGGGTTTGTCGCACCTCAGGATGCTAGCGTAAAACTTGTGGATATAACAGATCACAAAGATTTTTACAGGTGTAAACAATGTCATGCCTGGGATCAAAAAGCCCAATTTGGATCTTACATTAACAGGGCTCCAAAAACGGGAAGACCTGATGTTTCCTCGGTTGAGTTGACAAATATGCAGTCTGCAGACATTCGTGTTTTATTTGATGGAATTAAAGGAACCGGTGGGGGAGCTGTGGATCCAGCCAGAACAGCTGATGGTACCAACCCTGCATTGGGAGGAAATAATCACCCCGATTATGGAACAATCCTTTCAGATGAATTAATTTGGGATTTGGTAAAATATCTTAAAGATGGTGCTTTTGATACAGATGCTTTGTATGAAACAAATATTGTTGGAACCTATCCTACCGGGTCAGTTTCTTTTTCAGATATAGGCAGGGATGGAAATGCAGCGGCAGGTAATGCATTTTTTGCAAGCAATTGTGCGATGTGTCACGGTGAAGATGGAACCGGTATTGATATTGGAGGAAGATCAATAGGAGATTTTGCCAGGGAGAAAACTTATGAAGTTCAGTTTAAAGTGGTTTCAGGTCAATTAGGAACTCCTATGGGAACAACCTCAATTACCATTGATGAAATGAAAGATTTATTAAAAGCAATTAGTGACGAAACAAATTATCCGCCACTAGGTTAAAATATTCACTTTTAGACAAAGCTTATTTTGAGATTGGGCAGTATGTTAAACAGACTGCCCAATCTTTTTTTTTTGATTTCAGTATGTCAAATAGAAAAAAAATCTTCAAGAGCATGAGATTTTTTTTTAAAAATCTGCAACAGTTGTCCCAAAAACCGTTATTCTTTGCCAATCTATTTGTAATGTTAGGGTTCTCTCCCTACAAAATAGGCTTTTGTCAATTAATTAAGTGCCTGTGGTTTAATGAATTAACATTTTAGTATTCCAAATATCATTTTTTATTTGAATTCCCAAAAAATATTGATGGAATCATTCTAAATAATTCATTATATGATGGATGTCATAAAACAGGGTGTATTAAAATCGGAAATTGGTCTCTAATTAATTACATCCTAATACATAATAATATATTACTTATGAAAAATTTAAGATTAATCGGATTCTTGATGATGTTGGCATCAAGTTCACTGTTTGTAAACTGTACCAGCGACCCGGTGGCAGGTCCTGCGGGAATTGACGGCACCGACGGACTTGCCGGCACCGACGGACTTGACTCTACGGCCGATTGCAGGGCTTGTCATTCAAAAGAACACAGAGACCCAATTAAAGCGGCTTATGCAAATTCTGTTCACGGAATAGGAATGCTACAAGATGATGGATCACGTAACCAGCACGTTTATGGCGAAGTAGGATCTGGATATCATATTGTATGTTCAAGATGTCATTCAAATGAAGGTTTTATTGATCAAATAATGACCGGATCATTCAATCCTAATGGATATGCTTCAGTTTCATCAATTTCATGTACAGGTTGCCATGATGTTGTCAACGGACACAGATCTTTCAACTTTGACGAAGACGGGAATGATTTTGCTCTAAGAACACTTGATCCTGTTGCATTACTTATTAGTGAAGAAGCCGGGCAAGAATTGATAATTGATGTTACAAATGATAGTGATCCTATGGGTAAAAGTAATACCTGCGTAAATTGTCATCAACCCAGAGGTGCAGCTCCTACGTTTGCTGCCCCAGACAGTAAAATAATGTTTACCAGTGAAGATCGTTTTGGTGGTCATCATGGTGTTCAATCTACTTTGTTTGAAGGAATTCAGGGTGCAGAAATTGCCGGGGATATAGCTTATCCACTAAGGGGCAGCTCTCCACACAGAGAAGGATCTTCTTGTGTAAATTGTCATATGAGTGAATCTTCAGATGCATCAACCGGAGACCATACCTGGAATCCTACTTTGGATGCCTGTAATAAATGTCACTCTGGAACAACAAGTTATGACAGAAATGGTTTCCAAACTGAAATTCTTGCGAACTTAGATAGGTTAGAAGCCTTAGTAGTTGGTAAAATTACCGGGCAAGTAATTGCGGTTACAGGACAAGATGCTGAAGGTGTAGATATTTATGAAGGTGTTTTTGAAGCTGATGGTACTACTCCGGTTATGTTTACTGGTCTTAGCGATAATGATAGAATCCGACCAGGAATTTATGACTTAGGGTATTACCAGGCATATTGGAATTTAAATTTTATAACAGAAGATTTGAGTGAAGGTGTTCATAATCCGGATTATTCAGAAGCTTTACTTTTAAATTCAATTCAATATCTCGAAAATAAATAATTAAACTAAAAAAATATTTTGTTCATTTTAAAGTGCAGATTAAACTAATTAATCTGCACTTTTATAAGTGTAGTTCACATAATTTAATTCCAAAAAAAGATTGATAAGGATCATTCCAAATAAATAATTATATGATGATTGTCATAAAACTAGAATAATGTAATTCGGAAATTGCAATCTAATTAATATGATCAATTATAAACTTTAATTTAAAATTATGAAAAATTTAAAACTTCTAAGCTTCACGATGCTATTGGCATCCAGCTTAATGTTTGTCAATTGTACCAGTGATCTTGATCAAGGACCGGCGGGCCCTGCAGGAGAAGCAGGTGCTGATGGTAAAGATGGTGTTGATGGTGAAGACGGTATTGGTACCGGTTCAAGTACAACAGTATTATTGGCAAAAGAGGCCTTAATAGGGCCAACAATAGATGGTGTTATTGATGCCTCCTGGATCAATGCACAGGAATTAACCGTTACCGCAACAGTACCGGATCCCGGAGATAATGTGTTCCAGGGGTATGTAGGAAACACATACGATGCTATTGTTAGAGCACAATATGACGATGAATACATTTATTTCTTAGCGGAATGGAAAGATGCAAAACTAGATGCAAGCAGGGATACCTGGTATTTTGATCCAACTCAAACTGCAGTAAATGCAGGATGGGCACAAGAAAGCAACAAACCTGTTTTTGATGGAGGTGTTAAAACTCGTGACGCATTTTATGAAGATAAATTTGGAATGCAATGGAATATTAATAATTCAACAACAGGTTGGGCTGATAATACTTGTTATGCAACTTGTCATACAGGTTTAACCGAAGCAGAGGGTTTTGCTAAACACTATACTAATGGAGCTGGTCAACAAACTGATATGTGGCACTGGAAATCTGTTAGAACGGGCATACCTAATGGGCAATTTGATGATAAACACGTAGTCGATGATCCTATAACCGATGCTCGAAAAGGAGACGCAAAAACTAGTGGTGGATATAGTAATAATAAACAAACTGTAGCATTACTTGATGGTACTTTTGCGGATGTTACTATTCCTAAATATTTTATCCCAAATAGAGAGAATTACTATTGGATTCTTGTGAGCGAAGTTAATGATGGTACCGCTAAATTTATAAAAGGTGCTTATACTAATGGTGATTTAGAATATTATAATAGTGGAACTTCTGGAGCTACTTCAATTTTAACTCCTGATGCAGATTTTCAAAGACCTGTAGGTTTTGGAATGGATGAAACAGCATTAAAAGGTATGCCAAGTATAACCACTGCGCCTTTTATTGGTAGTAGAGGTGATATTATTACTGCACAAACCTATACTGGCAATGGTTGGATATTAGAGTTTAAACGTAAATTAAGTACTGGAAATGATGATGATGTAACATTTGTAATTACTGAAGAATATCCATTTGGTCTAGCAATTTTTGATAATGCTGCCATTGGACATGGAATTAAACATAACTTGACATTAAAATTTGAATAACAATTTGATTAACAGAGATAATAACCGGAATGGATTTACAATCTTAAGTTAATTCCGGTTATTTCTTTTATTAAATTTATAATTATGAAAAAAATATTAAACTTAACTGGCAAATTAGCTGTGTTAATGCTGATGCTTTCTTTAACCGGTTGTTATTACGACGAAGTTATAGAAGTAGCTCCATTACCACCTGAATTTGAAGCGTCATTTGTAAATGATATACAGCCTATTTTTATGGCCAAATGTGCAAGTTGTCATGGTGGTAGTCTAACTCCCGATTTGAGGGAAGGGAATTCTTATGATGCAATTGTAAATGGGGTATTTATTGTTCCAAACGATATCGATGCCAGTGTTCTTTACCAACGCCTTATTGGAAATGGATCTATTATGCCTCCAGGCAACCCATTAGCAACTACTGATATTAATTTGGTTAAAAGCTGGATTGAAGACGGAGCACTTAATAACTAATTTCAAGCAAATAGATATGAAACGATTTAAAACAATTTTAGCAGTGGCATTGGTTTTTCCACTTTTTATTTATGCGCAGGAAGACAATGACAACATTGTTAAAAGCGAAGTAAAACTGGAGCGGGCTGCATTTGAAAGCACTGCACTTATAGATAATCAAACCAATGTGCTGAATACCAAAGGAACTCTGGAGATGGTGATGAATCACCGTTTTGATTTGGTGAATTCCGATAATTCTCTTATTGGAATTTATGGAGCTGCCAATATTCGTATAGCTCTGACTTATGCTGTTCACGATAGAGTAACCGTAGGTTTTGGTACCACAAAAGACAACCGTCTTCAGGATTTCAACCTTAAAGGTGCCATTTTAAGACAAACCCGGGAAAATGAAATGCCCGTAAGTGTTACCTATTATGGAAACTTTACCATTGACGCCAGAAAGAAAGAAAATTTCAACCTGATTCAGGACAGGTATTCTTTTTTCAATCAATTAATTATTGCCAGACGTTTTTCACCAAAAGTATCCTTTCATGTGGCACCAAGTATATCCCACTATAATTTAGTGGATAAAAACATGGAGAACGATATGATTGCGATTAGCGCTGGTGGCCGTGTAAAAATAAGCCCTCAAACTTCAATCATAGCCGAGTATAGTCAGCCTATTACCTCTTCTGAGGACAATAATCTAGAACCAGAACCTGGAGTTAGTTTAGGTGTGGAATTTTCAACAGGATCGCATGCCTTTCAAATATTTGTAACTAATTACAAAGGAATAGTTCAACAAAAGAATTTTATGTATAATCAAAACAAATTCTTTGATGGCGATTTCATGATTGGATTCAACATTACAAGGTTGTGGCATTTATAAAATAAACCGAATATGAAAAAATCATCTCAAAAAACGAAGTACCAGATCAGTAGAAGAGGATTTTTGCCAATGCTGGGAGGAGGGTTAATCCTTCCTCTCTTTGGTTTTGGTAAACCTTCACCCGAGGTTCTTGATGAAGCCGAAGAATATCAAACCTTGCTTAAAGCCGATGGAACAACCGTAAGGGTTAAAAAAAGTGTTCTGGACAAGGCGAAAGTTGTTGAAAAAGGTATTTCCAATAAATCATTTTTAGGATGGTTGAACAAAGACAAATAATACATCATGGAAGAAGATAAAAAGAAATCCAGACGTAATTTTTTTGAGTTAGGAATTAAATTCGGACTGCTTGCAACTGTAGGAACGGTAGCGGTAGCAAAAGCCATGGATGATGAAGATTCTTCAGGAATGGTTGAACTTATGTCAACCGACGGTAACATTATTCAGGTGCCTGCTTCAGAAGTTCACGATGTTGCACATAAGCAGCACGATGATTATGATCCAAGAGTAGGTATTCCCGACAAAAAATTTGTCATGGTAGTCGATCTGGCTAAATGTACCAATCAACTTAAATGTCAGGAATCATGCAATAAAAACCATTATATCACAGGTGATAATGCCTGGCTTAAGGTCTATAAAATGCAGGAGTCTGAAAAAACAGCGCCTTACTGGATGCCAACATTATGTCAACACTGTGACAAACCACCTTGTGTTAAAGTGTGTCCTGTAGATGCAACTTTTAAACGTCAGGATGGGATTGTTTTAATTGACAATGAGCGTTGTATTGGTTGCCGATTTTGCATGGCAGCTTGTCCTTATTCTACCAGGGTATTTAACTGGAATGAACCAGACCAGCCGGCAGCTGCTCATGAAGGAGAATATACCCCGGATTATACAGGGAAACCAAGTGTAAAAGGTACGGTTGATAAGTGCGATTTTTGTCCTCACATGATTCAAATGGGAGAACTACCACATTGTGTTTCAGCTTGTCCCAATGATGTTTATTCCTTTGGAGATATGTATGAAGATGCCGTAACCAATGGTAGTGGACAAACATTCAAATTGAGCAAACTTTTAAAAGAAAGAGCCGGACATAGATTGTTGGAGGGACTCGGGACAGAACCAAGTGTTTTTTATCTGCCACCGGTAAATAGGATTGGTGATTTTGAAGAAGGTATGGAAAACTACACGGAATTTCAATCGGTCAAAAAAACTGAAGAATAATGAAACAATATGATAAATTGTTAAAAGACCTTGCACCCCAAAAATTTGGGATTCTCGGTAAAGTTTGGATTACTTTTTTAGCGGTGATAATTCTAATTGCACTATATGCATATTATCAACAATTTGATAAAGGGTTGGTCATAACCGGAATGCGGGATTATGCATTGTGGGGAGTTTATATCTCAAACTTTGTGTTTTTTGTTGCGATTAGTTTGGTTGGATCCCTGGTAACAGCCATTTTGAGGTTGTCCGGAGTTAAATGGGCGACACCCCTAACGAGAATTTCCGAAGTAATTGCCGTAGCGGCTATCATGATGGGGGGACTTACCATTATTATTGATATGGGGCGCCCTGATAGGATTTTAAATATATTTTTACACGGCAGGTTACAATCCCCTATTATTTGGGATGTACTGGTTATAACTACCTATTTGTTCATTAGTTTGTTATTGTTGTATTATCCGCTATTGCCTGATTTTGCAATTCTAAAAAAACATTTTAAGAACAAACCAAAAACAAGTAAATGGTATGGAAAACTTTCTTTGAATTGGACAGGGAGTGCCAAACAAGAAAGGATTTATACCAAATCCATACGTACCATGTCTGTTATGATTATCCCGGTTGCTTTTGCGATACATACAGTAACTGCCTGGCTTTTTGCAACCACTTACAGAGGAGGTTGGGACAGCACAAATTTTGGACCCTACTTTATTGCTGGTGCATTTGTTGCCGGAGCGGGCGCAGTTGTAATGTTGATGTTTATATTGAGGAAGACCTATCATTTAGAAGATTATATTACCGATATGCACTTTGATAAAATGGGTAAATTGTTGGTATTGCTCTGCCTGGTTTACTTATATTTTAATATTAATGAATTTTTGATACCAGCCTATAAAAGCACAAAGGAAGAAGCAGCCCATTTACACGGACTGTTTTTTGGAGAGTTCTCGCTTATGTTCTGGTTAGCAATTATTGGAGGCTTAGTTGTACCGGTATTAGTGCTTGTTTTTCGCAAAGGAAGAAAACCTATTCCGCTTTTTATCATTGCTATTATCATTGTTATTGGAGCCTGGTGGAAACGTTACATTATTGTAACGCCTACCTTGTTGCATCCCTTACTTCCTATACAAGGAGTTCCGGAGAGCTGGCATGGTTATTTTCCTACTGCGCTTGAGTGGGCAATAACTTTTGGAACTTTAGCTGCCGCATTACTTATTATGACTATCCTGTTTCGCTATTTGCCTATAGTTCCCATTCACGAAACAGCAGAGGAAAAAGGATTTTTAAAAACTGAAGAAACAGAAACATTATGATAAAGTCAGTAATATCTCGTAGCAAGTCTGTTATTTTAATTTTTATGGGAGTTCTTGCCTTTTTTGGTAATGATGCCTATGGTCAGGGAGATAAAACAAGTGCCAGGCTAACAGTAGAACACGTAAAAATAATGAATGAGAATTCTTCCCTGAATATTAAGGCAATTTTTAAAGGAGAGGAAGGATATGAACCTTGTGAAAACCTTAATTTTACCATCTATAAAATAAATGAAGTTGAAGAAATTTCAGAAGAAGATTCCGAAGCAGTATCAGAAGAAGATTCCGAAGCAGTTTCAGAAGAAAAAATAGGGGAGGTTAAAACAAACCAGGAGGGAAAAGCAAGCTTTGTGATTCCATCTCAATTCGTAACACCCTTAGCCACTTATTCTATAAGGATAGAAAACAGTGATATTTATAAAGATAATGAAGAAGATGTAACCGTAATGGATGCCAATCTGGAAGCGTCTGTGGAAGAGATCGATAGTGTTTATCACATAAAAGCCCGTTTTGTTTCGGTCGAAAATGGACCCCTTGCAGAACAAACCCTTAAAGTTGGATTAAAACGATTGTTTGGCAGTTTATCCATCGGGGAAGACGATAGTTATGAAACCGATGAAGATGGTGCTATTTTAGTTCCAATTGAGGATGGATTAACAGGAGTAGACGGAAAACTAACTTTCCAGGTAACTCTTAAAGGTAATGATGACTATGGCACAATTATCGCTTTTGTTAAATCAGATATTGGTGTTCCTGTTAAGGATGAATCTACATTCTATCAAAGAACATTGTGGTCTCCTCCAACAAAAACACCTATATTATTATTGATTCTTCCAAACGTAATTTTATTTGGAATATGGGGTATCTTAGTGCTTTTAGTAATTAACTTGTTTAAAATTTATAAATCTAAAATTAATTGATTATGAGAAATTTAAAGAATATTCTGCTTATCGGATTTATTGCACTTGGTGCATTGTCTTTTACCACCCCACTTCAGGATATTTGGGAAGTGCCGGCAAAATACAAAACAATGAAAAACCCGACGGATGCTAAAGACAGTGAAAATTTAACAATAGGAAAGTCATTGTATGCAAAACAATGTAGTTCATGTCACGGTAAAAAAGGATGGGGAGATGGATCTAAAGCCAAAGAAATGGACGGTGATTTAGGAGATTTCTCTTCAGATGAAACTCAAAATCAAACAGATGGGGAATTGTTCTACAAAATCACCGAAGGACGTAATGATATGGATGGTTTCTCTAAAAAGATCCCAAGTGATGAAGATCGATGGTTGGTGGTTAATTATATGAGAACATTAAAAGAATAATGTTAAAATTTAGATATAAAAAAACCGAACAGTTTGTTCGGTTTTTTTATATCTAAATCAATTTAGCACTTATTTTAGTTACAATTATTTAAGAAAAAACATAAAATAATCTTTAAATATAACTATCATGAAACGAATATCAATAATAGGATTGTTAATAGTTGGACTGATTTTCCAAGGTTGCAAAAACGAAAAATCAGATCAGGAAGATATAATTAGCGAAGAAACTGAAAATCTAATGCAGGAAGAGGTTGATACTACCGCATTTTCAACTGATCTTGAAATAGAAGTGGATAGTTCTTCGGTTACTGAAGAAACTGAACCTATCACAAAAAGTGAATCAAAATCTGAAGTGATAACAAAATCTGAAGTGATAACAAAACCTAAAGAAGCGACAAAACCTGTGGTCAAATCAACTACTACAGAAAAAGTAGTGGTCAAAACTACTACCGAGACCACAAAACCTGCAGTAAAGGAAGAGCCTGCTAAAAAGGAAGTTGTTGTTGAGGAAGTAATCAAAACGGAAACAGAAATAAAAGTTGAACCACCGGTGGTTGTTGCTGATGCTTCCGATTGGGTAGTGCCGGCGAAATACAAAACCATGAAAAATCCAACCGATGCCAAAGACAGTGAAAATTTATCAATTGGAAAGTCTTTATATGCAAAGCAATGCAGTTCATGTCACGGTAAAAAAGGTTGGGGCGATGGTTCCAAGGCTCCGGAACTCAAAGGTGATTTAGGGGATTTTTCAACAGCCACTACCCAAAATCAAACCGATGGGGAATTGTTCTACAAAATCACGGAAGGACGTGATGATATGCCTTCGTTCAAGAAAAAAATTCCTTTGGATGAAGACCGATGGTTGGTGGTTAATTATATGAGAACATTGGCCGAATAATTTACGGCAATTAGAAACCGGCTTATTAATAAGCTTTTTGATTTTTATGGGTATTTTAATTTAACTCGGGCGGGTTTAATTAACATACCCATAAATTTTTAAGAGACATTGGGAGGGAGGTGGTTTTTGGATAAGGAAAAATTGTTGTGAATTAAGTAAATCTATCAGTCAATTTGTTCAGGAAAGATCTTAAATTTCTGACTCCCCTGGATTTACTTCTGAAAGCTTTTTATGGGATTTAGACAATTCTTTTATACATCAGGAAATATAAAAAAACTCCAATACTGAATTATATATATTATCCATTGCCCCTGACTTTAGTCAGGGGCAATGGATGGGTTTGTTTATAGCCCACGATTTTAATCGTGGGTAAAGGGAGCATAAAAATCATTCCAACCGTTTCAACGGTTTTTTATTAAGCTGGAAAATAAAAATAGTTTGTTTTTGGAATATGAATAAAGAAGAAGGTTTTTAAAAAAGAAGCTCAGATAAGATCTATCGAATAAAACCCTAAAATTACAACTGTTAGGGGAAATGGTTGAAACCATTTTATATAAATGCATCATACCTCTAACCCACGATTAAAATCGGGGGCTAATTTTTTCTTTACGGACTGACTAAAATTTATATCTGGCCCACAAGTTTTGTTCTTGAACCGTTTTTTTTCAGCGAATGTCTGGTTTTCATAATTTCATATCCAAAAATTCTTTTGTACCTTAAAGTTTTGATTTAAACCATGAAAAATTCAATTGCTGAAAGGGTGGCTG
>JAGXIO010000150.1 GCA_024635555.1 Saccharicrinis sp. | reverse complement strand
TTACATAAGGAATTTAAACCTCCAATTGAAGCACTTTATTCCATATCGGAACATCAATCTTAGAATCTCCAGCAAGAGATTCTGAAATAGCTTCTCTTACCTCCCTATGAATCTTTTCTTTTGTGTTTTCTCTAAGAACAGGCCAATTATTCACTATGCATTCAACTACAGAACTAACTGCGTATGTTTGTCTGCCTAATGCATATCTAAATGCATAAAATAAAATCTCATCATCTACTGTTATCATGTTTTATTGATTTAGTCCACTATACTGCCGAACATCTAATTATACCCATATTCAGTTGGAGGCCTGAGGACCTCAACCGAAAATTTATTTAAATAGTAAAAACCTAGTTTTATTGTATTCTACTCTAAAAAAAGGAAATATTCCATCTCTATAATTTAGCCAGAATTTTAATCAATTCTCTAAATTTTTGTGCCACAACTTTATCATTTGGTATTTCTGAATACGCCAACATCGATAACTCATTGGTGTAGGTTGTTTTCAGTTTTTTCCAAATTGAATCAATGTCCTTTATTAAAGGAGAATCCTGAATAGTTTTTTTGTTCCAACCTGCTGGTTCATCGAATTGTTGTTGGTCATGTGCCAACACTTTTCGAAACTGCACCTTAAACTCATCTGAGTTTACATATGTGTTACAAGCTCCATCTTGCAGTAAATAGTAAAGATCGTAGAAGTGCCTTATTTTACCAGAAATGCTTTCAATAGGATTTTCATCGAACGAAAATCGTATTAGCGATACTAGCTTCTCAATTAAAGTTTGTTCTTTATCAAGGACATTAACATCAAAGGCTTCTAAATCATACTTTTTAACCAATTCATCTTGATTTTGGCTTTGCAAGTATTCACCAATCATACTTTGAATACCAACTTTGTGGTATGGAAATGGATTTGCAAAAGAGTTAATCTCAACGATTATTGATTCCGGAATAGCAGCTTTCTGTTTTTGAGTCAGTGTTACCGGGAATTCATATACAGCTTTTCTAAAGCGAGAACCTTTACTGGTAATTCCATCTATTTCTCTCTCTGTTAAGTCAGTAGCTATTTCCTTCTCAACCGTTCTGATTAAGGTTTTAATTTTGTTTCCGCTGACACTTGGCGTAAGAATTACAGCTATATCAACATCCTCAGAAAAGCGATTAATAAGTTTATGTCCTTTTGATAATGACGTACCTCCCTTAAAAACAACAGAATCTACATACGTGCTTTCTGACAGTCGTTTTAATACCAGGCTAATCCAATAGTCTTTTTAAATAAAATAATCTTTGATGCCCAAACTATCAGCAGTTTCTTTAATGGCTGCTTCAAATAATTCTTTGTCAGTATGTAGTATCATTTTATTTTCCATTTTAATTTGTTAGGCAATAATTCCTGAGTAATATTAAAAGAGTACCAGGTTGTTGTCTTTAGAGTTTTTTGAAGTTTATTGGCAAACTCAACATAACCTTGTTGCTCAAAAATTGCCCCAGTTAATGCTCTGGTTGATGGAGGATAATTAATTGCTAAATCAACAATCTGTTTTTTTTCTGGTTCAGATAATTCTTTTAATAAGATTGTAATCCGAGTTATTGAGTTTGCAGTAGTTGTGTCCGGTATGCTTTTAATAAAACGGATGCAATCCAATAATTGAAGTAATGGAATGTTTGCCTTTGTGATTTTATTCCATTGACGAACAAACTTGACGGTGTATATACCTCTTTTGATCGCTTTTTTATCAAAGTTTACTGCTATCTGGATGACATTAGGAACTTGTGTGGTTAGTTTTAAACTATTAAATATGGAATATCCTGTGATGTAGCCAATCGTCTTATTCCCATCGATTAAGAGGTCTTTAACAATTTCGTATTCATTGGGCTTTAACTTTTTAACAATACCTGGCTTAGGCTTGTAAAAGCGACCTTTGGATAGTCTTTCAATTGTTCCCGACTTGACCAAGCGATACAATGCTATCTTTAATGCACTTTCTTTTTCAGCAGCTACATTAAAGTCAGCATAGGTAAATACATACCCCTCTGCAAAACGATCAATTCTATATTTAACTAATTCAGCTATTTTCATTTGCTTGCAAATATATCACAAATCTATAAAATGTAACGTTATTACCGGTAAAAACGTTACGTTTTTTACTTCTATATACAATAATTGTAATTGGTTCTTAAAGATTTTTTATTGGCAAGATGAAATGTTAATACGGGTAAAAATATTTCGCTTTGCTTTTGATACATGTAACGTTTTTACTTGTAGAAACGTTACATATTGATTCTTCTGCCCCAATTGAAAAAAGCCTATTATAATTCAGAGGGAGGCATGAGCATCTCAACTAAAAATTTGTTTTTGTAGGATCACCTTAGTTTTCCGAATTTACCTCATAAAAGGGAAATTAATAACAAGTCTCAAATATAATCGTTGATTGCTATCTTTTATTAACAGTTACTTAATCCTACTTGAACAAATACGAATATTTAACATTTGAAAATTCGCTTGAACAATGTCAAGTTTTTTGCGCAATAAACTTGACACAAATTTCATTTTTAGGTTCGGTTCCTTTTTCCTGCTTTTGGAGTCAAATGAGTTCATTAAAACGCATTTAAAACGGGCTTTTTTTTGTTTAATAGATTAGCAATGTTTTACAGAGCCAGGTGCTTTTTTATACATTTATTACACTTCAATTAAATAATCAACAAGCCCAACGGTTATTCCATAAACATCCCGACCATTGCTGGCATCAATACTTTTTCACCATTATATTTAGTTTTTCATAAAGTTGTAAGCGTAACTAAAGTATTTTATATATTTTAGGCAAAACAAAAATCAACAAACCATAATGCCCAGCAACTTCATTTTTCTTAAGGACGATTTTCCCATGCAAGCTAACCTTGCTGAATCAGCAGATATCAATGTATATTCCGATCCGGTAACAGCTTTATTTAAGTTGCGACAGTTTGGTGAGAAGTATGTTCGGATACTGTTCGATGAGCATGGGATTGGAAGAAAGACAATTACCTATTTGTTGTAGTTAGGATGAGTGCAGAGGTTTGATAAAATTAAGGAAATATAACAAGTACTTTTGCCCAAAACATTCGAGATTTATTTCTACCACCGGTAGCGACTGAATTTTATTCATATTTTCAAAAGTTTATGAATAGTTCGGGTTAGAAAAATATAAAGGAAGTACCACTAAAATAATGATAACAGTAACAGCAGCAATAATACAAAACGCATCAAAAATCCTAATTACACGCAGGGGGCCGGGTAAACATTTGGCAGGTTATTGGGAGTTTCCGGGTGGTAAATTGAATGCGAATGAAACAGAGCAAGAATGCTTGGCCAGAGAAATAAAAGAAGAATTAGATATTACCATTAAGGTAAATGCATTCTATATGCTGAATATTCACCAGTATGGAGAGAAAGAGATACTTTTAAAAGCCTACAAATGTGTGCATGTTGCAGGAAATATTGTGTTACACGATCATGATGAGATGGCCTGGGTATCAAAGGAGGAGTTGAGTAATTATGAATTTGCCCCGGCTGATATTCCATTTTTAAAAGCTTTAGCCAATGACTAAGGTTGAAGGAAAACGGGGTTGATTTCGGTTGGATAACTATCGAAGAAAAAAATAAATGCAATCCTCTTTAGTGAGCTTGAACAACAGGAAAATGAAAGAACCTAAGTTGAGTTATGTGCTAGGACGGCAGTAGACTAGCAATTAGCACTTTAAAATACAACAAAGGATACTCTATAATTGAACTCCTTTTTTTAATTAATTTAAAAAAAAAGCTACAGTGAAAAAGGATATATTTAGATTAGAAATGAGGAACTTTAAAACATGGACGCTATTGTTAGTGTGCGTTATGTTTCTTAATGGTGTTAAGGCTACTGCGCAATCGGCTCCTGGCACCCATGGTAAAATTTATTGCAATACCCTAGAGGAAATTATTGCTGCCATGAAAATTGCCGAACCTGGCGATGAGATAATTATTGCAGCGGGCGATTATACCGGAGCCAAAAAAACACAAGAGCCCGACATTCGAGGAAAGTGGGCGCGTTTTGTTGGAATTGGAAATGGGGATGCGGCTAATCCAATTATTATAAGAGGTGCCAGCTCAACCAACCGCCCAGTTTTGCAGGGGCCAGCTGGTAGATACGACGGATATACCATGCGTATAGTGGGTGATTTTTGGATTATTAAAGACCTAATAATTACTGAAGGTTCAAAAGGTGTAGTTCTGGACAAATCTAATTATTGCGAAATTAACAATGTAAAAGTTCATCAAGTTGCTGAGGAGGGTATTCACTTCCGTGATGGTTCAAGCAATAATATAGCTACCCATTGCGAAGTGATTAATACTGGAATTATTAAACCTGAGTATGGCGAAGGATTTTACGTAGGGTCAGATAAAGCTCAACACGATTTAACAGGAACCACCGACGATTACAACCCTTATTGTTTCGATAATACAATTGAATATTGTAAAGTAGGGCCTCAGGTTGCTGCGGAAGGTGTTGATATAAAAGAGGGTACGAAGAATACCATCGTACGCCATTGCGAATTTTCCGCCGTTGGAATTTCGGGTGAGAATAGCGCTGATGCCTTTATTGATTTAAAAGGTGCATACGCATTTATTCACAACAACACTTTTAATGTGGATGGATCTAGTATAATTGCAGCAGGTATTGACATTCTGGATCGTGGTACAAATGATAACACCGGTTATCGCAATGCAATATTTGATAATACATTCAATTTAGGAAGTGGTAATGCTGCTATTCCAAGCGTACGTTTTAAACAAGGAAGTCCAGTTGAAACGCATTTTTGGGGTAATACACGAATTCCCGAATCACCCGAACCAAATGGCTATTGGACTAAGGATATAATATCTAGCTGCCCCTCATGGAATATTGTATCGTGCGATGGGGGTGAACCAGTAAATCGTGCACCTTCCATACATATTTCATCACCGAGTCACGGAGATGTTTTTGTAATCGGAACCAATATAACGATTTCAGTAAATTCAACGGATCCCGACGGTACCGTTACAAAAGTAGAGTTCTACAAAAATGGAACCTTACTTGGAACAGATAATTCTGCGCCGTTTAACCATACCATAAACAATGCATCTAATGGTACTTATTTGCTAACTGCAAAGGCATTTGACAATGATAACGCCTCCACACTATCAACAGTAATAAGTATTTCTGTTGAGCCTGCAGTTTCTTCGGAAAGTCCTTATGCTTTTGGAATTATCCCTTCAAATATTAAGGTGTC
Source organism: Saccharicrinis sp. (assembly GCA_024635555.1). Classification (GTDB taxonomy): domain Bacteria; phylum Bacteroidota; class Bacteroidia; order Bacteroidales; family Marinilabiliaceae; genus Saccharicrinis. The sequence goes on along the minus strand of JAGXIO010000150.1, from coordinate 11,221 downwards.
GGATGCCCAAACGGCATATACTGTTTTAATGAATAAGTTTTATGAGGATTGCGGCAACGGCAAAGGACGCATACGTTGGGGACTATCTTCAAACTCATGGGAAAAACCTGGCGAAACGGTATCGGAAGGTATCGCTTATGGAATGCTATTGGCAGCTTATTATAACGACAAAACCCACTTTGATGGATTATGGAATTACTATAAATCATTTCTTAATGCAAACGGTTTTATGCATTGGCACACACAAGGATGTAGTACGGTATTAGGAAATGACGGTGCCACGGATTCCGATGTGGATGCAGCAATGGCACTAATTGTTGCCGATAAGGTTTTCGGAAGTTCAGGAACCATCAATTATTCAACAGAGGCAAAAAGCATGATTGCTGCCATAAAGGTGCATGAAGTTGAGGCTGTTACATACACATTAAAGCCTGGTGATGCTTTTGGAGGAAGCGAAATCACCAATATTTCCTATTTTGCTACGGGAGCTTTCAAATTGTTCGGTAAATTTACCGACGACGAAGTTTTTTGGAACAAAGTAGTGGATCAATGTTACATAATCATCGACAATAATTTGAATGCTAACGATGCAGTTGGAGGCCTTGTATCCGACTGGTGTAAAGCGGATGGTACCCAAGCTTCGGGGAAAACATTAAATTACTCTTACGATGCTTGCCGAACTCCTTGGCGTATTGCTACCGACTATATTTGGTTTGGCGATAGCAGAGCTAAAAGCTATTTGGATAAAACCAATAATTTTGTGCAAAATACAATTAATGGAATTCAAAATGTGAATGATGGTTATCAGCAAAATGGTAGTTTAATAGAAGGAGTTCGCCATCATAACGTCACCTTCGTTGGTAATTTTGCATGTGCTGGGGTTGCCTTAAATTCACAATCTCAAATTAACAAGTACTACTCCGAAATCGAGAATTGCCCTCCTGTAGGTTATTTCGATTATTTTTTCGATGTGTTTAGCCGCACCATGTTATGTGGTTTGTATGAAAATCCTTTAAAAGGAGAGGTTGTTAATGCTTTAAATAAGGAGTCAGTGCAAGAAATTGGTATCTACCCTAATCCGGTAAACACAGGTTTTTTCACAATATCTGGGTTGAGCGATAATAATGTTGAAGTTGTTATTAGCGATGTGTTAGGTAATACTAGGATAAGAACAGTTGCCAATAATATGGAAAATAAGATTAATGTAGAAGTTCTTAAATCAGGAACTTATATTTTAACTGTTAAAACCAAAAATCAACGAATTTCAAAACTTTTCAATAAGCTTTGATAAATAATTGAGGGAGTTTATGCTCAGCTCTATTTAGTTTTTATTGTAACTTCAAATTACACCTAACCGGTTTTTAAAACTTGTTAGGTGTTTTTGGTTTAGACCTGTTAGGCGTTCTCATTAACCAAAAGATCTTCTAACTCTTCTATCATTTCTTTTTTAGGCTTGGTATAGTAAATACCTGTGCTACTGTTTTTACGGCAGCCACGGGCATATACATAAATAACACCCCTTTATCTGTCCATGTTTTACTTAGAAAATTAAAAAACTCAACATCCGCTTTTTTAGAGAGAATTTAATGCGGAAAGTTATTATTGGGACTTGTTTTAATTTCGAGTTTAAAATTCCAATTGATACTCAATTACATTGTAACATCACAGCCCCATATGCTTCAACATGTTATAGCTGGAAGTTTAATTTCCCATTACATAAATAAGCTTGCTTTATATAAGTCCATTAACCCAGCCATAAAAAGAGGCTATATATTATCGTACGGTGCCGTTAGGTACCTCATATGGGTAGAGATTACAAAATGGAAAAATCCAGTCCCGTATGGGACGTCATGTGTGGATTATATTCGGTTATACCCATATCGCGTGTCGTAATTGAGTTAAATCTCTCATACGATTTTAGGGTATTACCCTAGTACGGCCCCATAGTGGTTCCAAGTTTTTTTTACACCTTTAAATACATCGCAATAAAATATCAAAGCACCTCCCGGCCTCACAAAAACACTCCATAGAGGCACAAAAGCACTCCGCAGTGGCTCCGAGGTGCTCCTTAGAGGCGTAAAAGCACTACATAATGCCTTAAAAGTGCTACAAAATACCATAAAAGCACTGCACAGAGGCGCAAAAGCGACACTTTGTCGGATAAAACGCTGCATAATGGCTCGGGAGTGCTACATAGAGGCACAAAAGCGACACTTTGTCAGACAAAAATGAATGATTGCTTTTCTAAAGTTTAGCTTGCATATTCTCTAATACTCCTTAAATTGTACATCGAATTGCATATGGATTTTTATGCATTAAAAAACACATCTAAAATGAACTTATATTTCCGATTGCGATTGATTTTCATTGTATTATCCATTGCTTTTTCTGCTTCAATCACCGCTCAAAATAACGATGGAATTTCATTAAAAATAAAGGAATTTAAAGCTGATCCCAAAGGGCCATATAAAGATATCCGCTGGTTTTGTCCGGATGGTTCTGTAGTGCCTCCTCAAGAGCGATGCCTCGAAAAGGGTGGAGTACAAAGGGCACGTTATAAGGATTACGTCATAGATTTACAACGGAACCATCATATTTATTTGGGTCAGATATTGTCTGCAACACCCATTGAAGATTTTTGGGATAACAAATATGGTAATTCAAGGTTAAAACAATACCAAATTGAAAAGTATCTCCGAAACATCGATAATGGTTGGATTAACAGAAGAGCCCAATATTACAGGGGAGCTTATCAGGCTGAAGATGAAGATACCTGGGGAATTGGTTTTTTTCATCATATCCTTTCCGATAAGCTTAGGATAAAACAGCAGTATTTCCTTATTCGTCAGGCTGCCAAAGATATTCCTCATCGGACTGATGACAACCTGACACAAAATATACGCTTACTTTCTAAAGAAATATCTGATTCTGTTCCTTCGTTTGTTAACATTAGGGTAAAAATTCATGGGCAACCGGATGAAAATGATCTTGTGGATGTGCGTAATTATTTACAAAAAAATAGGACGCAACTTCCTCAATCCATCAACCAAAAAATGGATAAACTCATCAGGAATATGGATCAGTTGTATAATCAGGATCATAATGTTGTAATAAAAACCTTATCGAGTAAAATATCCTCAAGTAGCTTAAAAAGCTTGACGCATCAATATAACACCTCCCTACAAAATGCAAAAACGCCTTGGGAAAATTTTAAAACTACATCTGAGATGCTAGTATTTATAAGGCAGCAAATGAATAATCAGTTTTTAGCGAAGGATAAACTTATCCTACTTGATTTATCCTTAAAATTAGAAGATAGACTTAGAATAGAATCCTCAAAATTAAATTTAAAAACCCTGGAAGATCAAATATTGACTATTCAATTGTTTTGCGATGCAGCATATGGTTGCGGGTACTTGGAGGAGTGGGAGTGGAGCAATATAAAACAAGAAATGGATGTTGCAACCAAAGAAGAATTATCCATAGATGAATTGAATCAGTTTTACAGAAACGCCTTGTCTGTAATTGAATGGAGTAGCAACCAGTACACCGCAATTTATGATGATGAAATTGAAAAGTTTAGCAAGTTTGAACCGTTGGTGAGAGGTTTTATCGATGAAAAGATACGCAATAGCTGTTTGTTGATGTTGGGTCAGCAGATTGAACCGCTGAACAGGTTAATATCTGATAAACTGGGGAATTCGAATAAAATATTTGAAATCACCAGCGGTTCCCAGGCCAGAGGGTTAAACCCCGGTTATGCTAAAGGAAAACTGCTTATTATTTCGAACATTAGTGAACTGGATAATGTAGATAATAACTGCATTTATGTTTTCAACCGTCCTCCGTCCGATTTAAAACCTGTGGCCGGAATTATGACGATAACAGAAGGCAATATGGTTTCGCATGTTCAGTTACTGGCCAGAAACCTGGGGATACCTAATTCCGTTATCACACCTTCACTTATGAATGAGTTGAAGAATTATCATGAGAAGGAGGTTTTTTATGCGGTCAAAAAGGATGGATCAATAATTATGAAGCTTACTTCGGAGATGACGGAACAAGAAAAGGGATTGTTTATCAATTTGAAGAGTCAGACCAAACAAGAAAAAGTAAGGATTCCTATTGATAAAATGAAACTAGATCAGACCTCTGTTTTAAATATGCGCGATTTGAATGCCACACACTCAGGTATTTTTTGTGGTCCTAAAGCAGCAAATCTGGCTCAGCTTAAGCTGTTATTTCCCGATAATGTTGTGGAAGGCTTAGTCATTCCTTTTGGAATATTTAAAAGTCATATGGATCAGCCCATTCCAGGAAAACAAATATCCTATTGGCAATATCTGAATAAGGTTTTCTTGGAAGCCCAGGAGATGAAATCGAATGATGCTACCGAACCCGAAATTGAGCTTTTCGTAATGAAAGAACTGGATATAATCAGAAACTCTATAAAAAACATGACCTTTCTTCCTTCATTTGAAAAGGAATTAAAAGAAAAGTTTGTTCAGGTGTTTGGAACACAAATTGGAAAAATTCCGGTATTTTTAAGAAGCGATACCAACATGGAAGACTTGAAGGACTTTACAGGCGCCGGACTAAACCTTACGCTTTTCAATGTGCTGGATGAGAAATCTATTATGCAGGGAATACTGGATGTATGGGCATCACCTTATACGGAACGAAGTTATAAATGGAGGCAAAAATTTCTATTAAACCCCGAAAATGTATTCCCTTCCATACTCATTATTCCAAGTGTGGATGCCGACTGCTCAGGTGTGATTATTACTAAAAATGTTATCACAGGAGATGCTGAAGGATTGACAATTGCCTTTAATAAAGGAGTTGGTGGGGCTGTTGAAGGTCAGATTTCGGAAACTTGGTTGGTTTCAAATGGTAGGCATCATTTGGTTTCGGTAGCCCGGGAGCCGTTAAAAACAACATTACCAAAAAACGGAGGTATTCAAAAGGATTTTGCTTCGTTCGATCAGCCTGTTTTATCTACATCCGATCTTAATCAATTAACAACTTTAACGCACGCTGCTGTAGATAAGTTAAGTACATCCGCAGGTGTCGAAAAAAATGTGCCTTTTGATATGGAACTTGGTATTAAGGATGGAAAAATATGGTTGTTTCAGGTACGGCCATTTGTAGAAAATAAAAAAGCAAATGCCACAGAATACTTAACTGGCTCAAAAGTCACCGGCAATTCACTGTTCATTCAGCTTAACGAGTTAATTCACAATGATTAGTAGGACTGCAAATTTTAGTATTAACTTTTATATTGATGATTATGAAGATGTCAAAACTTATATATAAAGTTCTATTCATTGGTTTATTTATGGTTGTTTCGGCTTCTATACCTTATCCCATTGATGGATATGAAAAAACGGGGATTAGAAGGCTGAATAGATTACAATTAATTGTTGACGGAACCATAAAAGATGTAAAACCTATCAATGGAGCGCTTCGCCCATCGGCCAGTATAAAACTAAATTTACTTGGATTGCGGGGCGATAGCCTAGAAAAGCTACCCAATCCTGATCCAAAATTGCAAAAGGCAATAGCAAGTCTTTTTCCAAATCTAGATGAGAGTTATTCTGTTGCCGTTTTAGACATCACACAAGGTAAACCTATTAGGTATGCCCGCTTGAATGAGCACAGACAATATCAGCCGGGAAGCGTGGGGAAAATTGCCGTAGTAACAGGTTTTTTTAGAGAGTTACAACGGATGTATCCCGAATCTTTTGAAAAAAGGATTGCATTAATGAAAACTAAAAAAGTAAGAGCCGGTAAATGGGCTTTATATGACGAACATACAGTCCCTTTTTTTAATCCTGAAAACCGTCAGTTTAATAAACGAACCTTACAGGCCGATGATGTTTTCAGCTTATATGAATGGGTGGACCACATGCTTTCGGTTAGTAACAATGGGGCAGCTAGTGTGGTTTGGCGCGAAACTATATTGATGAATGTGTTTGGCATCTCCTACCCAAACTTAACAGAAGAGCAAGCCGAGGAGTACTTTAAAACCACTTCGAAAACTATATTGAGTGAAAAGGCAATCGTAGTTGTAAATGAACCCTTGCGCGATTTAGGAATCGGACCTGATCAGTGGAGATTGGGAACATTTTTCACAAAAGGTGCCGGAGCGTATATTCCGGGTAAAGGCGGCAGTTCAGGCTCGCCATATGGATTAATGAACTATTTAATCGCCCTGGAAAGAGGAAAGGTGATTGATGAAAACTCTAGTCTTGAAATAAAAAAATTGCTATACATGACCGACCGAAGGATTAGATATGCTACATCGCCAGCATTTACAAATTCAGCGGTTTACTTTAAATCGGGCAGTTTGTATAAATGTAAACAGGAAGAAGGTTATCTCTGCGAAAAATACAAGGGAAACGTGACTAATTACATGAATTCCATAGTTATTATTGAGCACCCTGATGGCACTACTTATCTTGTTGCACTCATGTCGAATGTGTTAAAAAAGAATTCGGGTGTTGATCATCAAACATTGGCCACTTTTATCGACAGAAGCATCAGGAAGAGACTATAGCTTGCCGGATAGTTTATGTTTTTGTATTAAAGGTTCTAAATGGTGGCCGGGAGTGGATAATACTATTTTCTCGACAGACTGAATAATATTAGAATCCCTGCAATTTAATAGCAAATCAAAGCACTCGTATTCAGTAAGTTTTTTTATTTGCATCGACTTAACAACATCATCTGTAAGCTTTTCGAGAATGGCCATTTCGATAATAGGCATGAGTATCTTTTTCAAATCATTGTCCAGGATGTTTTCTAAAAACTCAATGGCGGCATAACTTTGTTCCTGACTTTTACTTTGGATATTCTCATACACCGTACCTATCTCGTCTGGTGGATATCGAAGTCCAAGTAATTTAAAAATGCTTTCCAAAATTTGATCCAGTTTATGCTCTAATTGCTTAATTAATTTAGCTTTCAATTGCAAAATATGTTGCTCATCCACATGCTGATTAACGGTTTTTTGCTGCGCATATAAAACCGCCAGGGTTTCCTGATAAAATACGGTTTCGTCTGCAATCATTCTAATTACAGTTTTTTTATTGACCAATAAATTTGGGAAATTTATTCTCAGCTGATTCAAAGCAATTAACACCCTGATATGAATTTGGCTATCCACTTTCTTTAATAGTCGTAAAAGAAAATCCATAGACATTGGGGAGTTAATATACGCTGTTACCGATGGGATATTCTGCTTTATCTCAGGAGCGTTTGATGGATCATCGATATATTTTTCCAAGTCGGAAAAAATAGCCGGACCATAATGAGCCAGCGCCTGACAGGATAATTCTTTATAGTCAGGTTCTTTCAGCAATAACAATAAGGGAAGGATAAAATGCTCATTTATTGTATTTCTGGCGGCCGTAATTGCTTCACTAACAATGCTTTTTTCTTCTTTGTCATCTAAGCATAAACTTATAAAAGGATAAAACTCCTCCACATTACCATGACCTATTGACCGCAGTATCATTGATTTATACACCACTAATTCATCATGGTTCTGTATTATTTTAAGATAATCTATTTTATCCCTGATTAAATTATTTAATTGAAATACCCTTTTCATTTCAGCATTGTCCCTTGCTTCAATCGACAAGCCTACCAAGGCAGCGCTGCTCACCAAGGGATCGTCATTCTGCAAAAACCGTTGTATAAACTTCACTCTGCCTTCGGTAGAATATCTCAATAATATTTCAAAGGTTAACTGTCTCACCTCTATGCTGCTATCCTTTAAATATTCATATAAAGATTGCTCATTAAATATCATGGGCATAAAGTATAAGCAACGCAGCGCTTCAATTTTAATTTGGGTATTATCGCTGTTGAGTAAGGGCAAAACCTGCGAGGCAAAACGAATATCTTTTAACTCTTCAATTTTTTTGAGTACATATAGCTTTTGTTTGTCCGTTCCTTTCTCCAACACTCTTTTTAAACCCTCAATTACTGAATGATTTGAGAAATCAATGCTTGATCTGGACGGTTTAATGTCGGTTTGTATCAATTTCTGTTTAAAAGCGCTGATATATTCAAGCCTTACTTTTCTGGCCACGTATATCCACACGAGTATTACGGCAATAATAAGCACACTTACCGCATGAACCGAGAGATGTAATCCATTCACGATAAAAATTAACAGCAAACCTCCAATCCCCGTAGCTGCGGTATCTACAAAAACATCAATAAAACTCTTTGTTTGATTTTTTATCCCACTAGGAATGGGTAATGCCAATAATTCGGTAGCTGCTTTATTAATGCTTTGTTTAATCGACACATCACTCATCTTTAAAAATACGCCTATGGCCAAAATGGGAAACATGAGCAAAAGTGAGCTGGAAAAAAGCAAAAACGCAGGAAGAATATAAAGCGAACTGCCTACACCATAAATACCTACTACTTTACGGGTGATAAGCAGCTGAATAACAAGTGAAATTACATTGAAGTTGGAGAACCACAGGCCAAAAAATGCTGCGAGTTCATCGGGATCTGAAATTTTGGCCGATGCCAATGCGCTAAATTGAAAGTCAACTAGTTTTGACACCAATACGCCAAGACCAATAATTATAGCAAGATAAGTTAAATGCTTGGATTGCCTGATGATTTTAATGGGATGTTTTCCGTCGAGTTCAACACGTTTGTGATGTTGGTAAGTATTTAAATTACGCACATATAATTTCCAAATCCTTTGATTTAACTTTACGTTAATCATGAGAAGAAAAGCAGCTACAAAAAGCATATTCTCAACAGAAACAAGTGGCGCTAATATGGTTGTTAAATAACCGCCAAAAATACCCCCGGCAATGGCTCCTGCACCAACTATTCCAAACAGACGTTTGGCCTCACGGGTATTAAATACAAGGTTAGAGAGAATCCAAAATTGCGACGTGGCTATTAAACCAAAAAGGGCCACTCCAACATAAAAAAAGTATAATACCCAAATCTCAAATTTATTTAATAACAGTAAAACGGCAAAAACTACAAGAACCGAAGCAGATATTAAAAGCGTTCCTCTGATAACGTTGGATAAAGATTTTTTTATGAGCTTTTTTGAGTAAAATCTGGATAGGGCGAGTGCGGCAATAGCCACCAAAACAAAGCTATAAGGTAACTTGTCAATGCCTACTTCTGCTAAAAAAAGGGCATTGGAAACGGGTTTTATTATAAGAAGCGTGGTTACGGTTAAAAATATATTTAGCTGCATTAAAAGCACCTTCTTAACCTCGCCGGGTTTTATATCGAAAAAAGCATTGAGAAGATAATCAAGGTATTTTCGACTTTCATTTTTAATTACCATTGTGCAGATAAATTTAAAACCATTACAGCTTCAAATATAATATTTTATGAGGATTTTGGTTTTAACATATTGTCTATTTCAGCAATAAGCTCCCTTAATAAGTTTTCTCCGTCCATATCCTCAACTAAAGCAACCAGGATATACTTCCTCCATCCTGGACCCCAAACAAGAACGGAATCCGAGTGATACTGCTTCCATGATCCTGATTTTCGGTACACCTTTGCTGTTGGGGCTAAATGGTCAAGCGTATTCACAAATTTATGATGTAATTCAGGGTCTGACATATATTTCAGCATCTCCCCTGAACGTTGGAAGTTGATGAGTTTGCCATAGGCCAGCATATAATAAAAGCGGCACACTTGTGTGGCAGTAGCCGCATGGCTAATACCTTTCAGCGGATCCGGAACACGGCTACCGGTTTTGGCATATCTTTTACCTACCCAAATTCCCCCACCCAAATCCTCGTCGTATAAATTATAGTGAGGATCCTGCAACACACTGGCAATTTTTTCAAACCCTAACATATCCATTAAACGAGTGGTAGCCTGGTTATTCGATCGGCTCATCATAAGCCGCAAATCCGATTTTATTTCGTCGTTCTCAATAATTTCCCCCTTTTCCAACGCATCTTCCATGGCTAATAAAACACCAATTTTAGGCAAACTGGCTGCATACATCATATGGTTACCATTTATCCTGGCAAATTTCACATCACGGGGCGAACTCAAATCAACAAGACCGATAGCCATCTTTTTTTCACTGATAAGTCTTGACCACTTTTCATTCTTAGATATGACCGCTTCAAGCTTTTTTTGAAAAGATGCATCAAAATTTTCCGATAATTTTAAAAACATGGTATCCTCAACCGAAATTGGTAAACCCATGGGCTGAGGTGGTGGCGCTGGATTTAAATTATTCTCCGGCCCATCACAAAGACCACCACCTTGAGTATACATTCCGCCCAAAATTATCAAACCCAATAAAATGGATAAGCTAATAATTACCTTTCGTGTCATAGTCTTTATAAGTTGTCATTATGACGATGAGAAGATGAGAAGTAACTTTAAAACGATTTTTTTCAAAGTTTATTTGAATTCCACACCTAACTGTTAGATATCTCAGCACTTTGAGCTTATTCGATATGTTTTTTTTATACATAAAACGTATTATTTTTGCGGGGGTTAATTAAAACCTAACAAGTCATTAAGACCTGTTAGATACCTTTTATTCTAAAAGACTATTATCATGAAACTAACTGTATTTCTTACTGCATGTATTCTGTTTTCACTCCCTATAAATGGCCAGCGTACCATAACCACTCTCGAAAAAAACTGGAAATTTACCCGAGCCGACAATAGCAAAGCCGCACAAATAGATTTCGATGATTCTGATTGGCAAACGGTTACTGTGCCTCATGATTGGGCCATAAAAGGACCCTTCGACAAGGAAATTGACAAACAAGTGATTGCCATTACACAAAACAATGAAAAAGTAGCCAGTGAAAAGACGGGTCGTACAGGGGCATTGCCGTATATTGGCGTGGGTTGGTATCGCACTGAATTTCAAATACCGCAGTTTACCGAGGGTAAAAAAGTACTGCTAACATTTGACGGCGCCATGAGCGAGGCGCAGGTTTTTATGAACGGCAAAAAAGTAGGGTACAGGCCTTACGGTTATAGCTACTTTTATTTTGACATATCCGAGTATCTAATAAAAGGACAAGAAAATACCTTGGCTGTACGCTTGGAAAACCACGAAAAATCATCGCGCTGGTATCCAGGTGCCGGACTGTATCGTAAGGTGCAGCTTATTGTAAAAGATGAGGTTAGTTTTAAACATTGGGGAACTTTTGTCACCACGCCTTTTATTTCAGATGAACAG
>JAGXIO010000149.1 GCA_024635555.1 Saccharicrinis sp. | reverse complement strand
GCATCCTTTAATCTCTATCAATTAGCAAAACAATCGGGCACTTCTTTTTATCGGAATAGCTACACAGGCATAGGCAGTGGCAGTAGCGGCGGAACCTCATACGTTATTGGTAAAGACTTTAGCGTCATTACAGGTGATTAATAACAACTTAAACCAACATGATAATGACAAAATTTATAAAAGCAAGCATCATTTTAATTTTGCTATGCAGTAGTGCGCTAGTAAGTGCACAATCTATGGAAGTTTCAATAAACTTACAACCTGGTTTTTCCCAAGAAACAATAGATAATCCGGTTTACAATAGTACAACCGTTCCTTTGTCGTTTGCGTTTCGTGGCGGACTAGAAGGTACTTATTTTTTTAACGACACTTGGGGCGCAAGACTTGGCGTAGACTTTTTAACAACGCGCTACCACGATATTGGCATTTTTCCTGTTTTTTCTGAAACTGACGAGTTGCTGGAAACCACAACACAAAAGGTTCCCATCTCAATATATTACTTATCGGTGCCCATGCAAGCCGTTTATAAAATGCCTTTACAGCATATAGGCTTAAACGTTATAGCTGGGTTTCGCTATCACAGCTATTTGGGTAGCAAAGACAACTCCATATATAATGCTAAAAAATATCCTTGGTATAAAACCAGCTATCTGTCTGGTAATTTTGGCCTGGAGTTTTATAAATCGCTAACCGATAATTTATTGGTTTCTATTGGTATTACTACCGATTTAGCCTTCACAAATTTTCTTGAAGAAAAAGATGGTGCAGTGCAGTTTAATTCTAAAAGTCGTCTATGGCAAATGTTTGCACCTATAAAATTAACCTACCAATTTAAAAAATAGCGCTATGAAAAATTTAAAATCAATATTGCTAATATTACTAGTAAAAACAATATTTATTGCCTGCGAACCTGTAAATACTTTTGTATCTCCCAGTTTACAGGAAAAAGGTAATTTTGTAGATAAGAATCGCCAATGGTTGATTGATAATAGCCCATTTTATACAATGTCGCTTAATATGGAAAATCATATTTTTTCTATAGCTTTTTTAGATAATGATGTCCTTGAATTTAAGGAATGTGTTAATGGTAATGTAAGTACTGAATATGGTTCCTGGTCTATGCGTTTTAGTGATAGAACCAGAATTGATGATCTAGTTAGTTTTAGAGATAATGTAATAAAAAGCACATATACTGGCTTTTGTAGCCCAATTATAAGGCTTAATCCAGAAAGTAAACTAGTATTTATCCAGCAAACATTGTATTCGAAAAAAAACCTTGAGGAAAACTTCGACTTCTACAGAAGAAATGCTTACGATCCATTAAAAGAAGACGATACGGAATTTGTTGAGTCAAAAATAAAAATTGAAAGTTTTAAATTTGGAGGAGAAGATAATACCATAGAATTATCTCCTTTGGTTGGATATGTTTTAAAAAATCCAAATACGGGAGAAATAGTATTGTATAGTACTTCAACATTTTATCCAGATGAAAATACAAGATATAATCCGGGGGTTAAGGAAATATCTTATTCCTTTAGAGAAAATTCAGACGTTTTTTTAGGAAGATTTAGGAATAATAGCTACTTAGACGAATGGGGCTATATTAATATGTGCTCTATCCCAAAGAACCCTGAAGAAAATTATTCCCCTTGGTATAATTTTGCATTTTATTCAGTCAATAATCCGGATTTCTATGAGATAATAGATACCGATCTGCTTAACTGTATTACTGGTAATGAACCTTGCAATAACCTAAACTGCGTAAACGGCACCGTAACCATAGGAATTGAAGGCAATTGTTTCTGCGATTGCGAACCAGGATGGACAGGCCCTAATTGCGACCAACCCATTACAGCTTTACCTGTAAACATGCAATTGTTGGCGGGAGATGGTACACAAGGTAATGCCAATGGCACTTTTGGGCAGCTTAACTATCCGCAATCTATGGTTACATCAGTAGACGGCACCGTGGTATATATTGCCGATGGCGGATCTAAATCTATCCGAATGGTAAATCCGGTAAATAACGAAGTTACCACTTTATTAGGCGGTAATGTTGAGGGGTATCTGGATGGCTCATATGCCAATGCACGTTTTAGCAGTTTTGGAGATATTGCTTTAGATGATGCCGGTAATATTTATGTTTCCGATGCTGGGAACCATTTAATACGCAAAATTTCTGGCGGACAAGTCACTACTTACGCTGGAACAGTCACAGGAACTGGAACAGGAGGTTTAACCAATGGCTTGGCAAGTACAGCACAGTTTAATTCTCCAATAGGATTGCTCATTAGAAACAATACCATGTACGTAGCCGATAACCTAAATGGTTGCATCCGTGCAATTGCCATGAATGATGACCCTAATTTAAGAACAGTAACCACTTATGCCGGAAACGGAAATCCCGATCATGTTGATGGCGCCAATGCCAGTGCCTCATTTGCAGGCCCGAGAGATATTGCCTATGATGCTTTTAACGACCGACTGTTGGTAACAGAAAATTATGGTTTTGGAGGTTTTACAGGAGCAAATGTTAGAGCAGTAACCGCTACACAAACAACAACATTAACTATTGATTTACCGGGGTCTCAAACTATGCTAAATCCAGCAGGTATAGCTGCAGATACAGATGGTAGCTTTTACTTAACCGATAGGCAAAACCATGTGTTGTATCATTTAACAGATTTAGGAGGCGGTTTTTATGCCACTTCCACCGAAACGGCAGGGCTATATCAAACCACAGGAAATTTAGGTGGTATTCCCGGAGATTCCCGTTTAAATTTCCCTAATCTCTTGTATATAGGAACCTCTTTAAACGGCAGTAGCCAATTAGAAACACGATTATACATTGCTAATGTTTTAGGGCAAAGTGTGTGGTATATTCCGTTGAGGTAGTGTGAGATTAAAATTTATTATGAAAGTTGATTAATAGGGATTCACTCGAAGTGACACTGGGGGGTTTGGTTATAGTATGTTTAATTACACTGGATGTTCAAGAAGAAAATTATAGCAAAATTAAAGTATATCCTAATCCGGCTACATCTGTTGTAACCATTGATTTTTATAATGAGATGATAGAACAAGGAGAAGTTCTTATAAATAGTATTAATGGGGTATTACTCAGCAAAAAAAACAATAAAAAAAGAGCAGTCACACTATTTTGAGGCTGCTCTTTTTTTATGGTTCAATGTTGGCATTTGCCGCTTATGGCTGGAGTGGGTTGAGAGTTTCCTGTCCGGCTTGTTCGGCATCTCGTTATAGCGACAAAAAAAGCAGTTACATTTAATTGTAGCTGCTTTTTTTTGAACATTCGTTAGTATTAAATATTAAATGCGGTTTTTATTTCATCTATAAAATCCAGCTTTTCCCATGTAAAAAACTCAACATCTTTTTGAATATCTACTCCGTTTTGTTTTACGCTTACGGTTTTTGTATATGGTTTACGACCTACATGGCCATATGCTGCAGTTGGTTCAAATATTGGATTTTTAAGCCCAAACCTTTTTATAATGGCCGACGGACGCAAATCGAAAATAGTATTAATTTTACTAGCGATTTGTCCATCTGTAAAATCAATATTGGCTGTTCCGTAGGTATTAATAAAAAGACCAACAGGTTCGGCAACCCCAATGGCATAAGCAACTTGCACAAGTACTTCTTCGGCAATGCCGGCAGCCACCATGTTTTTGGCTATATGGCGTGCGGCATACGCAGCCGACCTGTCTACTTTGGAGCTATCCTTGCCTGAGAAGGCTCCGCCACCATGTGCTCCCTTGCCACCATAGGTATCCACAATTATTTTGCGACCGGTCAATCCGGTATCGCCATGTGGTCCACCGATGACAAACTTACCCGTTGGGTTAACATGTAAGATGAATTTATCGTCAATGAGTTCTTGCTCCTGCTTGGATAATTTGCTTTTTGTTCGAGGAATTAAAATGTGTTTAACATCGTGCTTTATCTTTGCGAGCATAGCCACCTCCTCGTCAAATTCGTCATGCTGGGTAGATATCACAATGGTATGCACCCGTAAAGGTTTATTGTCGTCGCCATATTCCAAGGTAACCTGCGATTTAGAATCGGGACGCAGATAAGTCATTTCTTTGTTTTCGCGGCGAAGAGCAGCGAGCTCAATGAGCAAGAGATGCGATAGCTGCACGGGGAACGGCATGTAATCCTCCGTTTCTTTGCAGGCATAACCAAACATCATTCCCTGGTCGCCGGCTCCTTGGTTTTCGTCATCACCTCTTTCCACACCGCGGTTTATATCCTCGCTTTGCTCGTGAATGGCTGAAATAACACCGCACGAACTGCCATCGAACATATAACCAGCTTTGGTATAGCCAATTCTATTAATTACGTCGCGTGCTATTTGTTGAACAGGCACATAACCATTGGTTTTAACTTCGCCGCTTAAAACAACCAAACCTGTTGTTACCAATGTTTCGGCCGCTACTTTTGATTCGGAATCTTGACGTAAGAATTCATCTAAAAGAGCATCTGAAATTTGGTCGGCTACCTTGTCCGGGTGTCCTTCGGATACGGACTCCGATGTAAATAAATATCCCATTACATTTGTAATTTTAAGGTGTAATAAAATGTGTGGATAGCTAAAAAAGGGAAAGCATAAATGCGTTTTAGCACTTTTTTAGAGTGGTTGCAATCAGTCAAATCCATCCACTATCTATAAATTGACAATGCAAAAGTATAAAACAATAATTGGATTGCACAAATTATATTATATTATTTTATTTTTTTATTGTCGTGTCAGCTTATAGTAGTTACAAAGGATTAATATATAATACATTAAGAGTTGGGTTCATTTTTTTTTGGTTTTTTTAATCAAAACATTTGGTGGCAATCTTATTTGATATATCTTTGCATCCGCATTTGAGAAACAAAGAGACGTCAGGTGCTGCATGCTCCGTTCGTCTAGGGGTTAGGACGCCAGGTTTTCATCCTGGTAACAGGGGTTCGATTCCCCTACGGAGTACATAAGAATTTTCATAATTTTAGGGTTATATAACATGGCAAATCATAAGTCGGCGTTAAAGAGAAATCGTCAAGCAGAAAAGAAAAGAGTACTCAATAAGTACTATGCAAAAACAGGTCGTAATGCAGTACGTAAATTACGTGCAACGGTTGAAAAGGAAGCAGCTGTAGAGATGTATCCAAAGGTGGCTGCTATACTTGACAAGTTGGCCAAGAAAAATATCATACACAAAAATAAAGCTTCCAACTTAAAATCTAAGTTGTCTAAGCATATCAACAAGCTTTAATTAAAGCTTTGTCTGCTCCGTTCGTCTAGGGGTTAGGACGCCAGGTTTTCATCCTGGTAACAGGGGTTCGATTCCCCTACGGAGTACTTGACGCAAAAAGTGAGAAAATTTCTCACTTTTTGCGTTTTTTTGTTTTTGCAAGTTGTTGTTTATTTGATAAATATTATCAATTTTTGCGATTAATTCAATGGCGTCAGTCTTGAAAATACATCAGTTTCCGAATGCTCGTAAAAGCTTATTTTTTGAGAGGGGTACGATATTTTTATCAATCCTATATTAAAAGCTCCTAACCACAAATTGTTCATTGCATCTTCTTTGATACGCGTAACTGATGAATTCATAAATTCCGGATGAATTTCTGTTGAGAAAAATCGTGTATATTCTCCGGTAGTTGGATTAAATAGATAAACCCCACCTTTCCAGTAACCTACCCAATATCTTCCAAAATTGTCAATGTAAAAATATTCAAGGGTTCCTGAGGTACCAGGGAAATCCTGATTCTCGAATTTTTCAGATTCACCTGTTTCTGCATTAAAACGAACCAGACAGTCGAGGAAAGCAATCCTCAGATTACCGGATTTATCTTCGGCTATTTTTTTTATTCCCTTTCGACTGCCATGTTTTTGCGCCAAATCAAAACGGTAAAAAATTTCTTGATCCCTGATATACTTATGAACTACTCCATCATTGGTTCCAACCCAAATATTGTTTTTAGTATCGCAGTATAATGCCCTGATTTCGTTATCGCTTAAGGATAAACTATCTCCTGGGGAATGGTTGAAAAAACTTTAAACTCATGGCCGTCGTACCTATTCAAACTGTGATAGGTTCCAACCCATAAGTATTCGTTCTTGTCAAACTCAGTAGCTAATACCTTTGGATGAGATAATCCCAAATCGGTACTGATGTTTCGAAACGAAAAATCTGTTTGACCTTGCAATAACAACGATGAACCCAAAATTGTCAGAAACGCAAGTGAAGCTGTATTGTATTTATTTAATTTGCGTCTTACAAAATTAACAAGCTTTTCTAAATTTCCACCTATTTACAGATACAGGAAATGTGTATCTACTTTTTTGAATCAGAATTACACTTCTGGTTTCATCTCGCATGAAAAAAATCTAAAAGGAAACAGAATTGCTGTTCATTGAAACATCGTTACCCCTTCGTTTTGTTTTTCTGTGGTTACTTTACACTATAAAATCTACAGTATGAAATCACTGACTAAATTTTTTAATTAATAATCTAAATCGTATGAAAAAACTTTGAAAAATGAAAACCCTATGGTAAATTATTATATCGCTAAAAAATTGTCCCCGAATTTTTAAAAAGTAATCTGTGCCGAGCCTCAATAAACGATATTTGGGATAGCCTTGATGAGAATACCAAATCAATATTAAAGTTAAAAACGAAATAAGAAAATGAAAACAAAACTAATTGCTTCAGTTTTAATATTATCCATAGCAATTTCTGGTTGCCAAACAAAGTCTGTTGACTATAGCAGAGATGATGAAGGAAGTAAATCAGTGCCTAATGTCATTATCATTTTTGCAGATGATCTGGGATATGGTGATTTGTCCTGTTACGGCCATCCAACCATAATTACACCTCAACTGGATAAAATGGCTTTTGAAGGCCAGAAATGGACAAACTTTTATGTAGCAGCTTCTGTTTGCACTCCAAGCAGAGCAGGGCTTCTAACGGGTCGATATCCTTTAAGAAGTGGTATGTGCAGTGATAAAAACAGAGTTCTGTTTCCTAATTCTGTGGGGGGTATACCTGAGAAAGAGATTACCCTGGCGGAGCAATTAAAAAAGGGTGGATATGTTACTGCTGCAATTGGAAAATGGCATCTTGGTCACCAAAAAAAGTTTTTACCTATCAATAATGGTTTCGATTCCTATTTTGGAATTCCATACAGCAATGATATGGATTATAATCGCCCGGAAGGAGTGTCAAAACATGAGACTTTTTGGAATGCTAAACCAGAATATTTCAATGTGCCACTTTTAATGAATGAAGATGAAATTGAAAGGCCTGCAAATCAGAATACATTGACAAAAAGATATAATGAGGCAGCAATAAAATTTATCAAGGAAAACAAGGAGCATCCATTCTTCTTGTATCTTGCCCATAGTCTTCCTCATGTTCCCCTATTCGCCGCAGAAGAACATCTTGGGAAATCAAAAAGAGGATTGTTTGGAGATGTGGTTCAGGAGATTGATTACGGCGTAGGACAAATAATAGAAACCTTAAAAGAAACAGGGCTTGATAAAAACACCCTGGTTGTGTTTACTTCTGACAACGGTCCATGGCTGTGGTATGAGGATCACGGAGGATCAGCCGGTTTGTTGCATGACGGTAAAGGAACCACCTGGGAAGGAGGTATGAGAGTTCCGGCAATTTTTTGGTGGCCAGGAAAAATAAAGCCTGCTGTGATTGACGAGATGGGGTCAACACTTGATTTGTTTAATGTTTGCAGCAAATTGGCAAATCTTGACCTCCCTGAAGACCGAATAATGGATGGTTTTGATTTGTGCCCTGTTTTATTTGATTTAGAGCAATCTCCACGGAAGAATATGTTTTATTACCGTGGGACTACCATTTATGCAGCCCGACAAGGGGCTTATAAATTACATTATATAACTGAAACCTGGTATACTAAGGACGACAATAAAATTATACATGAAAATCCACTTCTTTTTAATGTTGAAGTGGATCCTTCTGAAAAGTACAATATAGCAGATCAGTTCCCGGAAGTGGTTAAATCAATTGATAATATGGTAAAGCAACATAAAGCGGAAGTGATTCAAGTAAAAGACCAGCTTGCTGAAAGAACAAAAGATAAGCAGTAGTAAGCTTTAATTTGAAAATGATAAATATGAAAATTTTATATTAGTGCTGTTTCCATATGAAGTTTGTAGTAATAAATTTCGCACAGAATTTAGTAAAATGAGAATTGTTTTTGTTTTTTTTTTGGTTCGCTGGTTTAATCTTGGTGTGATTGGGCAGGACGGAAATCCTGAATACCATGAAAAAGCAAGACAGGCAGTACGTGAATCAATTGTTATGATGCGTAATAGAAATAATTTATTACCGCTGGATGATACCACATCCATATTTCTGGCCGGTAGTACAGCTAATTTGAAACAGTCACTTACAGGTGGCTGGACTTATTTGTGGGGGAACCAGGACGATTTGGCTTTTCCTGATGAAATGCTGACCATCAAAGAAGCACTTTTTAGTCGTTTAGGAGAAGAAAGGGTGACTCTTGCCAATGCTGACAATTTTAGAGAATTATTTTTATATGTTTTGCTTACAGTATTTTATCGGAACAGCATTTATTAGACTAAAAGAAATTAGTTATGCTAAGAATTAATTTGAAAACTGTATTAACATTAATGGCTTTAGGTCTGATTGCATGTAATTCTAATCCATCAATGCAATTAGAAAAACCTAATGTGTTAATAATTTTAGTTGATGACATGGGTTATTCCGACATCAGTTGTTTTGGGAGTGAAATACCTACACCTAACATAGACAAGTTAGCACAGCATGGTATGCGGATGACACAATTTAATAATGCAGCGCGATGTTGTCCTTCACGTGCAGCTTTATTAACAGGACTGTATCCTCATCAAGCAGGTATGGGGCATCAAAATCGAGATAGACATATTCCATCGTACCGTGGTAAAATAATGGATAATGCGACTACTATTGCTGAGTTGCTTTCACTAAATGGTTACAAAACATATCAAGTAGGTAAATGGCATGTGGGAAACGAAAGAGATTCTTGGCCTGATAAAAAAGGATTCAACAAATTTTTCACGCTTATTGAGGGAGCAATGAATTATTATAATAATTGGCCCTGGGTTGAAGGACAGGACTCGCTAGAGTTAACTTATAACGGAGAAGAATATGAAATTGGAGAAGAATTTTATGCCACTTCTGCATTTACCGATACGGCTAATTCTTTTTTAAAGCATCATGATCAATCTGAACCCTTTTTTATGTATTTAGCTTACAATGCACCACATTGGCCGCTTCATGCACCACAAGAAGATATAGACAAATACCGGGGTAAATTCCTGATCGGGTGGGATAGCCTAAGAACTCATCGATTTGAGAAAATGAAAGAGATAGGTATAATTGATGATCGTTATGTTCTTTCGGAACGATTCCATTCAGTACCTGCCTGGATTTCTTTATCTGATTCAGTTAAAGTGGAATGGGATCTGAAAATGGCCTTATATGCTGCTGTTATGGAAAATCTGGATGAGGGTATTGGTCAGGTCTATAAAACACTACAAGAAACAGGACAATTGGAAAATACCATGATCATATTTTTATCTGACAATGGTGGGAGCTTTGAAAATCCGGTACCCAAAAACGCCCCATGGTCTGATCATCCAACAGATGGACTACCCGGAAGTGAGCGATCATTTCCTAGCTATGGAACACCATGGGCAAATGTTAGCAACACTCCGTTCAGTTATTTTAAATCATACTTACATCAGGGAGGAATTGCAACTCCTTTAATAGTGCATTATACGGGAAAAGTACCCGCAGGGGATATTAACACAAAAACAGTTGGTTATATTACCGATTTAATGCCTACTATTTTAGAATTTACAGGAACCGAATATCCAGAGAAAATAGGAGAAAGAGAAATTACACCCATTGAAGGAATATCTTTACTGCCTGCTTTTTTTGGTGATGAATCTGTTACCAGAGATACAATCTTTTGGGAACATCAATTTAATAAAGCCATAAGAATTGGTGATTGGAAACTTGTTTCGGCCTATAAGATTCTTGATAAAAAGGGAGTTGATAATAAATGGGAACTTTATAATATGGCTCAAGATCCAGCAGAACATGATGATCTTTCTAAGCAAAATCCGGAACAGGTTCTGGAGATGAACAAGCTTTATGAGAATTGGGCTAAAAAAGTGGGGGTTTTTTCTCCTGAAGAAATGAAAAAAGCTCAAGAAAAATAGATTAATATGCATAGAAAGAATTTCATAAAACAAACTACTGCTTTATCTTGCAGGAATTGCTTTGGGTAATTCCTTGCTGGCATCAACTTTAAAAATGCAAAACAATGAGCTATATGATATTTCGGTGAACGACCTTTACAGCTTTGTAAAAGAAGAAATTGGAGATTCTGGAATGAAGTAGGATGGTATTCATTATCCAGATGAATCAAGTGAAAAGATAGGAGATGTGGTAGCTTCTAAAAGATTTTCTTTTGAAGTTAAAAAACCAATAAATAGTAAGTTTAGCATAAGAAATAACTGTAAAACAGAAAATAAAATGAGAATAAAATTGTTTTTCCTGTTCCTTTTTGCTTTGAAAATGGGCTTTGCACAGCAGGATTTCACCTTGCCGGATGGAAGCTCTTTTCAGGTTTGGGAAGATGTAACGCTATATTCAAAGACCTATTACGTAAATCAAAACCACAACATGGCATCTGATGCTAATCCTGGAACTCAGGATATGCCTTTTGAAACTATCAGCAAGGCAGCTGAAGTGCTTCAACCCGGAGAGAAAGTTATAATAAGCTCAGGCATTTATCGCGAAATGACTCAACCGGTAAAAGGTGGTTTTTCCAATTCTAAAATGATTTGTTATCAGGCAGAAAAAGGAGCGAGGGTTATCGTTTCCGGTGCAATAGTATTGAAAGAGCAGTGGATAACTTCAATCTCCCCAAATGGTCAGCCTTTTTCCCATAAATTGTGGCAGGCACCACTGCATGAAAATTATTTTAATGAGCCCAGTCCCTTCAAAATTGAAAATGCCAGTGAGGCAGACATAGAATTAATGCCCTGGGCTGAAGACTGGAAAAACAGGTTGCCATATTCATTACCCCGGGGAATGATTTTTCAGAATGGTAAACGTTTAAATCAAATGGCTGAATATATAGACCTGATTCGCATGCCCGGCACGTTTTGGGTTCAGGATGGGGGTGATATTATTCATATTCATCCATTCGACAAAATGAACCCCAATGAAGCGATCATGGAAATTACAGCTTACCAACAACTTTTTAAACCGCTGAAACCGGGATTATCATATATTCATATAAATGGTTTGGAGTTTGAAAAAGCCGGAAATGGTTTCCCTCGTGTGGGAACGGGTGCCGTTTTTGTAAATGGCGGCGAGAATTGGATCATTGAAAATAATATTGTCAGGCAATGCAATTCCGTTGGGATTGAAGCCGGAGCAAGGGTGAAAGAAATCCGGGCTTCAAGCAAAGAAGAAAACCAATTGGCAAAGAATCACAAAGGAGGCTTTATTATTAGAAATAACGAGGTTTACGATTGCGGCACAGGTGGTATTCAGGGACATGATGTTTCAAATTCACTGATCTATAAAAACCATATTCATCACATTGGCTGGCAAAATGTTGAACGATACTGGGAATGCTCAGCAATAAAAATTCTGGTAGTTCGAAATTCATTGACTTCCGACAATATTATACATGATGTGGAAGGAGCCAGTGCTATATGGTTTGACTGGGATATCAGAAACTCAAGAATTACCAGAAATATTATTTATGATATTGCACCAAATTACAATGGAGCTGTATTTATCGAAGCTTCTCAGGTTCCTAATCTGATTGACAATAATTTCTTTTGGGATATTGGAACTTTTGCAGTGTCGCTATACGATACAGATTTATCTATGGTTTGTAACAACTTCTTCGGAAATACGAATACGGCAATTTCTTCAAGGGTTAATACCAACAGGTCACTCAATGGCACACAGCTGAGCTCAAAAGACAATAAGATGGTCAACAATATATTTTATAATGTACAGAACTCGCCAATTATACAAAATAAAGAGAATGTTCATGATTATAATTTAATAGACTCTAAAAGCTGTTTGTGGATAGAAAACTGGCAGAAAGAAAACTGGGATACAAATAGCCATTTAACAGAAATGGAAGTCTTTTTTAATAAGGATACCCACTATTTAAGCATCAGTCTGGGCAACGCAGTTTCTCCTTTTGATAATGAAGTATTGGTAAAAATGGATTTTTTCGGAAATAGAAGGAGAACAAGTACAGCCGGTCCAATTGCGAACATTTTTAGTGGTAAACTACAATTTAATTTAACGAAGAAATAATACAATGTATGAAAATTAAGGCAATGAGAAATTTAATTTATTTACTAAGTATTTTATTCGCATTTTGCATTCTTACCGGATGCAATAATGAAATTGAAATTGAGGGCATTTCTATTTCACCTAATGAGAACGGATACTTTTTGTACAACGGAGAGAAGGTTCTATTGTTGGGAGGCTCTAATGAGGATAACCCCTTTCAGACCAGCTCAATATGGCCGGAAATTGATTCGATGGCCAGCGTTGGAGGAAATTATATTCGCTGTACTATGTCGAGCAGAGATAGTGGTAATGTTTGGGCATTTAAACAGGAAGAAGATGGCTTGTATAACCTGCGTGTATTTAATCCTGAATACTGGAAGAGATTTGACGACTTCCTATCCTATTGTTCTGAAAGGGATGTAATTGTTCAGATTGAAGTATGGGCCACTTTCGATTTCCATAATGAAGTCTGGCAAATAAATCCCTATAATCCCAGAAACAATAAAAACTATAATGAATTACGTTCGAAACTCGACAGCGAATTTTCAGATCATCCAGCGGTTCGAATGAATGATTTTTTTAGATCGGTCCCATCACAACTTTGTACACCTGTTTTATTGGGATACCAGCAAGCTTTTGTCGATAAACTTTTATCCGTTTCTCTGAAGTATAACAATGTATTATACTGCATGGATAATGAAACCTCGGCGAATTCTGACTGGGCGAAATTTTGGGCAATTTATATTAAAGACAAAGCTAAGTATGATTACGATAAAGAGGTTTATGTAACAGAAATGTGGGATCCCTGGAATTTAGAGCACCCATTACACTCCGAATCCTTTTTTAATCCTGAAGTTTTTGATTTTGTAGAGATTAGTCAAAATAACCATAACTCTGATTACAAACACTGGTTTGATGGAATCCAACAGTTTAAACGATTAGAACAACGAGACTGTTTGCGTCACGTAACAAACATAAAAGTGTATGGTGCCGACGGAGGTAAACACCAAACAACCAATAATGCAATTGAATGTTATGTCCGAAATGTTTTAATGGGATGCGCTTCAACGCGTTTTCACCGGCCCACTTCTGGTCTGGGATGGAGTCCAATTTCAAAGAATGTCATAAAAAGTATAAGAATGCTCGAAGCAGAGTGTGAGCTTTTGGAGGGTAGACCTGATACAACAAATTATTCAGAATTTGGCAATGAAATGTATGTGCGCAATTTAAAAGCGGGGCAGTATGTATTGTTTATTCCTGAAAAAGGAAAAGTAAAATTTTCCGAAAAAATATCTCCATTGGATATTCAGGTGCTGAATGTTCTTCAGGCTAAATGGGTAGATATGGACAATATTTTGAAGCTTGAAGATGAATACATCAACACCGAAGAAGATTACTTAATTATATTAATAAACTAGCATTATCCTTAAACAACAATGTATAACAATAAAAAACATTTTAGAATGAAAAATAGCATTATAGTCTTAGTCCTGATTTTTATAAACATAAGCATCTACGCTCAATCGGAGGTTGATTTTTCGTTTATGGATACTAACCTGCCAATAGAGCAACGTGTTGACATTCTGGTTTCTCAAATGACTTTGGAAGAAAAGGTCGGTCAAATGCTCTATAATGCTCCGGCCATTCCCAGATTAAGTATTCCCGAATATAATTGGTGGAACGAGGCCTTACATGGTGTTGCCCGAGCAGGTTACGCTACGGTTTTTCCTCAATCAATTACCATTGCAGCCTCATGGGACAAAGATCTCGTTTTTAATGTTGCCACTGCTATTTCAGACGAAGCACGGGCAAAACACCATGAATTTGTAAGAGGCGGGCAAAGAGGTATTTATCAGGGTCTGACCATGTGGTCTCCAAACATCAATATTTTTCGTGATCCCCGCTGGGGTCGTGGGCATGAAACTTATGGAGAAGATCCATATTTAACCGGACAGCTTGGGACACAATTTGTAAGAGGATTACAAGGTGATGATGAGAAATATCTTAAAGTTGTTGCCACAGCCAAACATTATGCCGTTCATTCAGGACCAGAAAAACTTCGACACGAATTTAACGCACAGGTTTCTGATGTTGATCTCTACGAAACCTATTTGCCGGCTTTTAAAACCTTAATAAAAGATGGTGGCGTATATTCCGTAATGGGGGCCTATAATTTATTCGGTGGAGTACCTTGTTGTGCGAATCCATTTCTTTACAATATACTTCGAAACGATTGGGGATTCAAAGGTTATATTGTTTCTGATTGTTGGGCAATCAGGGATTTCTACACTTTCCAAACTACAGCGAAAAATGCAGCTGAAGCATCTTCTATGGCAGTAAAAGCCGGTACTGACCTTAATTGTGGCATTGCCTACAAAGACTTGGGAGAGGCAATAAGCAAAGGACTTTTAATTGAAGATGAGATTGATAAAAGTGTTGAGCGATTATTTACAGCCCGATTTAAACTTGGCATGTTCGATCCTGATAAGCAAGTTCCATATGCGCTAATACCATACTCTGCCAATTGCTCTGATGAAAATAATAGTCTGGCAAGATTAGCTGCCCAAAAGAGTATTGTACTCTTAAAAAATGAAAATCATATTTTACCGCTTTCAAAAGATCTTAAACGAATTGCAGTAATTGGTCCTAATGCCAATAACTGGGAATCCTTGGTCGGCAATTACAATGGGATCGCAAAACACCCAATCACTGTACTAGAAGGTATCCGGAATAAAGTTGAGCCTGAAATACAAGTAACTTATGCTGAAGGCAGCAATTTGGCAAGTGGAATTTCGAATCTGGAGATCATCCCTTCCATTTATTTCCAGACAGAAACTGGAAAGCAGGGATTAATTGGAGAATATTTTGATAATAAAAACTGGGAAGGCACACCCGTTTTCACCCGAACCGACGATCAGATCAATTTCTATTGGGAGCAAAATACTCCATCTCCTAAATTTCAAGACGACAATTACTCGGTAAGGTGGACAGGTTATTTAGTTCCTCCTGTTTCAGGCACCTATCAAATTGGCAGCTGGGCTATGCCACTTATAGAGGTCGAATTAAATGGGCAGCAGATTTTTGAAGTAAATAATGAACACCATGCTATGCACAAGGAAAAATCAATTGAGCTGGAAGCTGGAAGACGCTATAAAATTATTTTCAAATATGCCAATTTCACCGGTGATGGCGATGCTAAATTATTGTGGGCAACACCAAAAACCAACATGATTGCCGATGCAGTTTCTACAGCAGAAAAAGCCGATGCAGTTGTTTTGGTTCTGGGACTCTCTCAGCGACTTGAAGGAGAAGAAGGTGGTGATATGCCTGTTGGGTTGGATGGGTTTGACAAAGGTGATAGAACCAGTTTAAAACTCCCCAAAGAACAAATAGAATTGATGAAAGCCATCAAAGCAACCGGGAAACCTGTAGTACTTGTTTTAATGACCGGCAGTGCAATGGCAATTAATTGGGCCGATGAGCATCTTGATGCCATTTTACAAGCAGGTTATGCCGGTCAGCAAGGCGGGAATGCTGTTGCAGATGTATTATTTGGAGATTATAATCCTGCTGGACGCCTGCCGGTAACTTACTACAAATCTGTAGATCAGTTGCCGGCATTTGAGAATTATAATATGGAAGGGCGCACCTACCGTTATTTCAGGGACGAACCACTTTATAAATTTGGATATGGACTTAGCTATACATCTTTCAGCTACAATAATTTAATCCTGCCAAAGGCTGTGGAAAATGGGAAGCCGATAAGCATTTCTATCGATGTAAGCAATACAGGACAAATGGATGGGGAAGAGGTTATTCAACTCTATATTACTGATGAAAAAGCAACAACGCCCCGCCCTATCCGGCAATTGGCAGATTTTAAACGAATTGAGCTGAAAAGCGGCGAAAGCAAAACGGTAAACTTTGAATTAACTCCTTATCAATTATCAATGATTGACAACAAAAATAAGAGAGTAGTAGAACCTGGAGTTTTTATTATCTCTGTTGGTGGCAAACAGCCAGACTCAAAAGCAGGAGCAACTGAGGTGATTTCTAAGAAAATGAAGGTGACAGGAAAAACAATTGAACTTGAGAAATAATTTGGTTAGGAATGCTAGAAGGTTAAACAGTTTATGAAGTTTATAGTACATTTCGAGGAAATCCAAGTCCAGTGGCTTACCAAATTGAAAGATAATCTTTGTTTGTTAAGGAGGCACCAGGATTCTGAAAATTTATTAAAATTAAAATTTTAGAGCTTAAAGAGTATATGAAAAATACGGTTTTATTCTTATTTCTTATTGTATTATTTTCTTGTCAAAGTAAACAATCAGGAGTTTTTAATGTGTTAGATTATGGAGCCAAAGGCGATAGCGTTACCATGGATCGTCATACGATTCAAAAAGCCATCGATGCTGCGTATGAGAATGGAGGAGGAACGGTTATTGTTCCGGCACCAGGGAAATATCGTATAGGAACTATTTGGTTAAAGGATAATGTTACTCTTGAAATTCAAGGTGGAGCAACCCTTTACGGAAGTGATAATATTGCCGATTACGATTCGGTACGTTGGGGTCATAATGAAGATCGTTGTCCCTACCATTTAATTATGGCAAAAGATGCTAAAAATGTAACTATTCAAGGACAGGGTACAATCGATGGTTTGGGATGGAATTGGTACGATCATACAGATGTTAAACCACGATGGATGAATAAACATACACCACGCCCTTCTCCTATGGTAGAGTTTGACAATTGTGTAGACGTAAAAGTACGCGATGTATTGCTTACTAATGCAGCTGGTTGGACTTTACATACATTTAATTGCGATCAGGTTCATATAAATGGTATTCGTTTGATAAACAATTTGTTTGGACCAAATAATGATGGTATTGATGTAACTGGTTGTACCAATGTGATGATCTCCGATTGCTATATTAGAACCTGCGATGATGCTATCTGTCTTAAAACCACTACAGATAGCAGAGAACTCAGAAATGTTACAGTTACTAATTGCACTATGCAGACAACGTGTGTCGCCTTAAAATTTGGAGAAACATCTAAAGATATGGGGGATGTTACTTTTAGCAATTGTGTAATCACTCAGTCTTCAAGAGCTTTTGGTATTTATGCTACATGGGGAGGAACTGTTGAAAATGTCATTGTTTCTAACATTATTTGTAATACCAATGCTCCGCTTGTATTGAACCGACCGTTTCAGATTTCAGCATGGGATACCAGAGACAAAAAAACAAAAGAAGTTATGCGTAAAGGTGGAAGTGTTAGAAATGTGATTGTCTCAAATTTTATTGCAACTACTGAAGGACGTATATTAATTAATGCAAATGATAATCGACAGATTGAAAATATTACACTAAAAGACATCAAAATAATTTACCCTTATATGGAAGATGCTTCACTATACGGTCCTGAAGCTACAAGTAATCAGTTTTTAGGGATTGATAAAGCAGGAATGGAACAAAATGCGGCAATGGTGGTCTCTAATGTAAAGAATTTTGTGTTGGATGGAATGGATATTACATGGCCTGAAAAAAGTGAGGTGCCTTTGGAGTGGCAACATCCGGAGAGAATAGAAAATGGAAAGTTTGATAAGGTACATCAACTCAATTATGAGAATTATAAGAATCCGGACTTCAATGCTTTGTATTTGAATAATATTCAGGGTGGTTATGTGAGAGCTCCAATGCTTTCTTCTTCAAATATTAATACGAAAGCTATTGTTCTTACTAATTCGAAAATTACAATTTATAAATAAATTTGAATTATGCGTAATCAAATTAAAAAAGGATTAATTATCCTGATTTTAGTTATTTCGGTAAATTCCGCTTTCTGTAAAGATTATTTAATCACTGATTACGGAGCTATTGGTGATGACCAAAGTATAAATACAATTGAAATTCAAAAAACCATTGATATTGCTTCTGAGAATGGAGGAGGAAGGGTGGTGGTTTCTTCAGGGACTTTTTTAACAGGAACCTTGTTTTTTAAAGACAATGTGAACCTCCACATTGAAATGGGAGCAGTGCTAAAAGGGAGTCCGCACCTTAGTGATTACCCGGTTTTAGAGCTTCAAACTATTCGCTCATTTACCGAAGGGTATACAAAAAAAGCGTTGATTTATGCGGAAGATGTTCACAATATTGCCATTACCGGACTCGGTACTATTGATGGTAACAGTGATTGCGAGGAGTTCGTGAATGCCAAAGATATTTCGCTAAAGCCACTTGGCATTAAACTAGTTAGTTGCAGTGATATTACTGTTCGCGATGTCCAACTACGACAAGCTGGTTTGTGGATGCAGCATTACCTGGCTTGCGAAAACCTAACCATTGATAATATAAAAGTTTATAACCATCACCATCATACCAACGATGGACTGGATATTGACGGATGCAAGAATGTTAGGGTAAGTAATTGCTTTATCGATTCGCACGATGATGCAATAGCTCTGAAAAGTACCGGTCCTGCTGTCTGTGAAAACATTACAATTACAAATTGTATTGTAAAAAGTCATTGTCATGGTATTAAGATGGGCACTGAGTCCACTGGAGGGTTTAAACGAATTAACATCTCGAATTGCGTGGTGCTTCCATCAGAAGTTAAACATCCAAAGTCGGACTTGGAATTCCCGGTAATAACTGCCATTGCACTTGAGATTACTGATGGGGGAACAATGGAAAATATCAATGTAAACAATATAGCGGCCGATAAAGTGTTTGCTCCTATTTTTATAAAGTTAGGAAACAGGGCGCGCTTACATCGCGATGATGCCCCGACTCCCCCGGTTGGAATTATAAAAAACATCGTGATTTCTAATTTGCAGGCCACTAATGCCGGGCCTTTTTCAAGTTCAATTACTGGTTTTCCTGGTCATTATGTTGAGAATATTACCCTCGAAAACATCTACATAGAACATGTTGGAGGAGCGAAACTGGATGAGATTATGAAAGTGATTCCTGAAAATGAAAAAGACTATCCCGAGATAAAAATGTTTGGTAATAAGTGGTATGGACCACGTTTGCCTTCTTACGGCTTATTTATCAGGCATGCCAAAAATATCCACCTCAAAAATGTTCAGTTTAAACTATTGAATGATGATGCAAGGATTCCCATATTTACTGAAGACGTAATCAACGATGTTAATGATGATAGCATATTGCAAAAAAAATAATTGTAATCTTATGAGTAACTTGAAATGCTTGCTGGTATTGGCAATAATCTCGACATTGACGGCTTGTGACCGTATCGATAAAAACATTCAAAAACCAAATATTGTTATCCTTTATGTGGATGACTTGGGGTACGGCGACCTAAGTTGCTACGGAGCAGAGCGGGTTAAAACCCCTAATGTTGATGCTTTAGCTGAAAATGGAATACTGTTTACCGATGCGCACTGTTCTGCAGCTACATGTACACCTTCGCGTTATTCATTGCTAACCGGGAATTATGCATTTCGAATGAATGCCGGAATTTTGCCGGGTGATGCTCCATTGCTTATCCAGCCGGGAACGGCAACTCTGGCTTCAAAATTAAAAGAAGTTGGCTATAAAACAGCAGTTGTTGGCAAGTGGCATTTGGGTTTAGGTAATGGAAATGTGGATTGGAATGAGAAAGTAAGTCCAGGCCCATTGGAAATAGGTTTCGATTATAGCTTTCTGCTTCCTGCAACCGGTGACCGGGTGCCATCGGTTTACCTCGAAAATCATCATGTTGTTGGTCTCGAAAAAGGCGATTCGTTAAAAATTCACTACACAGATGACCCCACCGAAAATAATCCTTTTAGCAATGCTACGGGAATCTCAAATCCTGAAATGTTAAGGCAGGTGGCCGATGTTCAGCATAGTGGAGTTGTTGTGAATGGTATTAGTCGAATTGGTTTTATGGGAGGAGCAGAACAAGTCTGGTGGAGAGATGAAGATTTTCCTGCCGTTTTAACCGGGAAAGCTGAAGATTTTATTCAGCAAAATGTTAATCAGCCCTTCTTTTTGTATTTCGCTTTTCACGATATTCATGTACCTCGCTTGCCCAACAAACAGTTTGCAGGTGCTACCGAAATGGGACCGCGAGGTGATGCCATTGTTCAAATGGACTGGATGACTGGTGAAATAATAAAGACCTTAAAAAAGTATAATCTATTGGAAAATACCTTAGTGATATTCACAAGCGATAACGGTCCTATTTTAAACGATGGCTACCAAGATGGAGCCGTTGAATTGCTTGGAGATCACAAACCGGGTGGTCCTTTTCGTGGTGGTAAATACAGTATTTACGAAGCTGGTAATCGGGTGCCAACTATTGTCTCATGGCCTTCAGAAATAAAAGCTGGAGAAAGTGATGCACTTTGGAATCAAGTTGATTTGATGGCATCAATTGGTGTTTTAACCGGGGGTCAATTAGATAAAAACGAAGCGGTGGATAGCAAAAATATGCTTGATGTAATGCTGGGAAAATCTAAAAAGGGAAGAAATATTATGTTGGAAGAAGCCTTTACTTTTGGCCTCCGAATGGGCAACTGGAAGTACATTGCACCTACCAATAATAAAAACGAATGGATAACGGAACAAAAGCATATTGAGGGTGGAATATCGACTGAGCCACAACTTTACGATTTGGCAAAAGATAAAGGCGAACAGGAAAATTTGGCTTCGAAATATCCGGAAATCGTAAACCAAATGAAAATGAAATTGGATAGCATACAATCAATACATTAAAGTTGTGATTCGTCTGTTAAGTTATTCTGGAGCAGATTTATATCCAGTTCGTGATAGTTTTATGGTAAAAGGATTTGAAAGCAAGCTTACTGATATAGAAATAGACAGAACTTTCTTCCAAAATATTTATCTCGAATACGAAAAGCTGGAAGAGATATTTGTAGACTTCTCACAAAATTCGGATAAGTATTTGGTTTCTATGAACCGAAAAACATATGCTGTTTACAGAGAACAACGGAATTGGCCAACTTTGCGAGGAGATGAAGGGCAAACTGAACTTACCTCTTAGTCTGGTTCCTTAAAGGGAATATTAAAATGGAAGTTTCCTGCCGGACTTGCCTGGTATGCCACCCCGGCTTTTAGTGATGAAAAGTTTATATTGGCTCTCCCGGGGTTTCTTATGAGGTGTATTGACTTGACGCAACAACTGGTGAATTTATTTGGAAAAGCAACCTGTGGTCGCAAAAATACGATAGCTTTACCCAGGTGCCTATGGCCAAATCCCATATCTGGCACCATACAAGCCTGCGCCTCGATTGATTTTGATGAACTGAACGATAGACTCATAAAATAGGTGGAAAATGGAGGTTTACTTGTACTTGGACCTATAAGTGGCTATCATTTCGAATACTGGGCTGCTTACATGCATCATGCTTTGGGAAAAATGGGAAAAAGGATGGATATTGATGTGGAGTCGAGGTTGCCGATTGATTTGAACAACGATAATTACGATGTTGCACCCGAAGGTTTATTTAATACTCAGGGAAAAACACAAAACCATAAGTATGGATTGTGGAGTGAAGCCTTAAGCTCGGGAAATGGAGAAGAACGGGATGCCTACAAAAACGGTTTGCACAATGGCAAAACTGCCATAATCGAAAATAAAGTTGGCAAAGGGAAAGTGGTATTTCTTGGCACCGACCCAGAGTCAGAAGTAATGGAACAATTGATGTTGAAATATGCAGGCGAACAAGCGATTCAAACTATGGCACTTGGCCACAAAGACATCTTAGTTGTTCCGCGGAAAGGAAAGTCAGGAGAATACAAATTCATTATTAATTTGCAAAACTATGTACAGAAAATAGGACTGTTTACTGATGTTGAAGACCAACTGAACGGCAAACGTTTCATGGCAGGAATTGTTGAGCTGAAGCCTTTCCAATTGATTCTTAGTAAAGAATTTTAGAAATTTTAATTTTATGATGAAAATACAACTATTCATTCTAATTTTTAGTTTGTTTGCTGGATTAAACGGTGAGCAGGAAAAAACCATCCTTTTCTTAGGTGACTCGCTAACCAATGGTGATGGAGTTGCGAAAGAATTGGCATTCCCTGCATTGGTAGGAAATAAAATTAAGGGGGTAAATGCCATCAATCAAGGTCGTTCGGGATGGGCCACCAGTTCCTATTTACGTCGCTGGAGTGAAGTAGAACAGGAACTTCCCAAGAACGCTGATATGATTTTTATACAGCTTGGAGCAAATGATTTACGCATCGATGGTTATTCTGACAAAACAGTAGAACAGTGCATGTTAAATATGGAAGAAATACTTAAGCGGATTGAGAAAATATTTCCTGATGCAGAAATTGTCCTCATGTCGAGCACAAAAATCGATTATACACAAATGAATGAGGATATACAGAAAGCAAATTTCGGCAAACATAGCAATGAGTACATCAATAATATTGGCAAAAAATATAAAAAGCTCGGCAAAACCAAAGGCTATGGTTTTATCGATTTACACAGTAAAATTCCCCTGCACAGTACGCACGATGGAGCGCATATGTCCGAAGAAGGCCATAAAAAGATGGCAAG
This sequence comes from Saccharicrinis sp., assembly GCA_024635555.1. Taxonomy (GTDB): domain Bacteria; phylum Bacteroidota; class Bacteroidia; order Bacteroidales; family Marinilabiliaceae; genus Saccharicrinis. Next base: position 36,479 of record JAGXIO010000149.1, on the reverse strand, counting down.
AGTAATAATAAATTATTTAAAAAACAATTAACTGACTTCCTGATTTTAGATCTTTCTTCATTCCTTCCCAAATAAAAATACCAGAGGTTCCTTTTGGTAATTCAACATTCCCTTTAAGACTTTTATCTTTTCTGCTGAGATTCATTTTAATAGTTCCACAAGGGTGGGGTATTTCTACTTCCAATTTCTCACTATCACCAAGGTTTGGTTCTATCTTTATTTTTTTGAATCCTGGGGCATCAGGACTAACTCCCGCCATAATTTTATACAAATGATAGTTGGGACTTGCTCCCCAACCATGGCATTCACTGCGACTGTTAGGGCCGGTCTCAGGCCAGGTTGTTGCTCCTAAATCCAGTACTTCCTTCCAAACATCAAGGTGATTCAGATATTCGTTGCCTAATCCGGCTTGTTGCATAGCTTCAAAAACATAAAATTGCCAGTAGAGGGTTGCCTTTATCATTTCCTTGTTCGCTAAAACTTTCTGCATAATTTGTTTAGCTTCCGTTCCCGAGCTAACACCGGTTAAAATGGCAAGACAATTGGTGTGTTGCGACAATTTTTCTGAATTATTAGGAACATCAGTAAACAAACCGATGTCCTGATTCCAATATTTTGTACGTATACTTTGGGTGATTTTTTTGATTTTCTCCTGATATTTGTTTTTATAATAGGATTCACCCCCTTCTTTTTCAAGTTTTGCAGCCCATTGCAAGGCCATTAGGTAGTGGAGGTCAACAAGGGCAGAGTAATCATCCTTGTCAAAAGGAGGCTCGCCGGCTTTAAACGACCAGTCAACAAACTGATGATAATCTAGTCTTTCTAGTGTGCCATTTTCCCGCTCGTGTTTCTCAAAATAGGTAAGCAGATATCTTACAATGGGCAGTTTTGATCTGACAAATTCAACATCATCTACAAACATCATATAATCGTAGAGCATTCCAATCCAGTAAATCGAAAAATTTGGGATGTAATACAAACTGTTGGTGGGGTAGCGGGCTGAAAGAAAACCTTCATCATTTACCGACCATGAAAATTGCTCAATAGCATTTGTGGCCAATGCCGGGTCGTCGTAATTCAAGTAACTCACCAAACATTCCACCCTCGTGTCGCCTTCAAACTGACTTTCTTCGTAGTACGGGCAATCTGTAAAATGTTCGTGCGCGTTGGCCAATATGGTGCGATGCCCTGTTTCAATTATTTTTTCAATTAGACCAGAATTAATTTGTTGACCCGAAATTCCAAATTTCGCTTTTTGCACGAAAGGATAAGATGAATAAATACCCGAAATATCATGCACTTTCAATGGTTTTTCTGCCGTTTTAAAACTTACTTCGATATATCGGTATGTTCGCCACCAAATAGGCTTAAATTCACGGTATTGGCCACCGTCAGCAATAAATTTATCAAAATAGCCGATAAAGTTTTTTCCCTCCACTTCATTCCGGTTCCCTTTTTGTTTTTTGCTTGGAGCCCCAATGTACGGTGCTTCCACATAGGTAAATTTGATTTCTGCATTTTCCCCTCCGCTTATTTTTAAAATGGGATAAGAAGTGGTCAGGTGACCGCGGTCGAGCACAAAACGCCCTGTTGTATTTTCAGGTATAGTAAATGCTATTGCTTGTTGAGGAAATTCATCGGGAATTTCCACATTCTCGGCAATTCGTACTTGTTGAAAACGCTCGGGAGTGAGTTTTTCGTGAACCAGTTTTCGCGGAGTAAGTTTCCATCTACCGGCCCACTTGCAACCTTTGGCATAGGCGTTTTCAATTTCCTTAGCCTCATCCCAATTCGTATCATCAAATTCAATACTTTGCCATCCCCAAATGTATTGGTTCCCGTCAACAATCTCGCGAGAACCTCCTCCGTAATAACCGTTTACCTGGTCTTTTGTAACCATGCTTGGCGAATAGGCAGGGCTGTATATGGCTTTCCATTTATCGCTGGTATTCAGGAAACGAAATTTTTTATTGTCGGCTGCCAGTAAAAACCCTGTCTGTACGCTATGTTGGGCATCGGGTGGATGGGAGCCGTAATTAAGCACAACTGCTGCCAATACATTTTTGCCTTCTATTAAGTAAGGGGCAATGTCGGTTGTTTCGTAGTACCAATGCCGCAAATCGCCACGTAGCGGTCCCCAGGTTACCATTTTGCCATTTACAAAAAGCTGGTAACGGTTGTCGCCCGAAGTGTGAACAACCAACGAATCAGGAATTCTGTCTACCTCAAAACTTGTTCTGAAATGATGAACCGAATATTCTTTTGCAGGTGCATTTTGTGGCATTACCCATTTTGTGGGCCAAACCTCCGAAAGGTCTTCTTTTTGGGCAAACGTGGAAAAACTCACAAAAATCGCTACAACCAAAAGAAAAGTTCCTTGTTTCATAACTTGAATTATTTTGATTTTTTGCCTTGTAAATGAATGGACGTTATTTTTTTTCAATCTCATACCAAAACTCAATTTAAACAGTTTAAATGGCAGTTTTCATTTCATAATTTTATTGGTAATCAAAGATGATAAAATTAGATATGCTATATCCAGGATATAATCAAATTGAACTGTTATAGGTACCAAATCGACATTATATTCCACCTTGTTGAAAGACCAGTTTTTTCTAGCAGTTGAAGTATCTGGTAACTTTGTAGGTAAATTTTAAAACCATAAACCTGTGACGAAGATATCTTTTATTCTAAACATTCTAATAGGATTTCAATTTAATATTTTGGGCAACACGTTACAGTAGTAAAGAGCCTGGGTAAATCCATAATGCCCATCGGGTTGTACTATTATCCCGAGCACTGGGATGAAAGCAATTGGGTGCCTGACCTGAAAAAAATGACATAGCTGGGGTTTGAATTACCCATTTGGGGGAATTTGCCTGGCAATGATGGAACCTGGATAAGGACAGTTTCAATTCGAGGGGCTGGATAAAGTGGTAGAGCAGGTACGCCAAAGCGGATTAAAAATAATTATATGTACTCCAACGCCTACACCCCCGGCTTGGCTCACACAAAAACATCTCGAGATTTTATCAGTTAACGAAGATTTTATTACTCAGGAACACGGTGATCGTTTGCATGTAATTTATGACCATCCGGTATATGTTTTGCAATTTGATCCATGACATCTCTAGCTTCCCAGTTTGACTCCGTGATGAAATGCTGCATCTTATGGTAGTCGGCATTCAATGTTTCGCTTATACGTTCAATGTTCTTCAAATCGCTAAGTACTAAACCCTCCACGTATTGCGTGGCCTTGCTGTAGTTTGATTTTGTTTTATTTTTAAAAAGATGCTCATATTAAGATAAATACAGATCAAGGCGGTCGTTAACTGCAAGCAGTGTGTTACTATAATAATTCTCTTTTTTTAAGTTATTCGCCCGTTACCCATTGCAGCGTCGTATTATTTTGTTATATTCGACTGCAATACATTAAATATCAATATATTAACAAATATTTTCAACCCTAAAAAACGCTTTTTTAATCTGTTATAGTAGAATTAGCTGAAAATCAAAAAGAAAAGAAAGCAGTGAAAAATTGAGAAACATTCAATGGATTCCCGCCCCGGGTACGTTTATACCTTCAAGCCAATGACATGGAGGTTTTTTTGTTAATGTGAACTTGATTATTAACATGATGTTGTTTATCTTATGGTAAAAATAAGATAGATGGGTTATCAAAAGCTAAGCATTAAAAATTGGGCATTGGAGGATAGACCAAGAGAAAAGATGGTTTCGAAAGGACTCTCTAGTTTGTCTAACGCAGAGTTGATTGCTATTTTAATTGGCTCAGGCAACAGAGATGAGACGGCAGTAGATGTTTCTAAACGCATTTTAAATGATGTAAGCAATAATCTGAATGAATTGGGCAAGCTTAGTATCGAAAAACTAAAGCGCGATTATCGGGGTATTGGCGAGGCTAAAGCGATTTGTATTGTTGCGGCCATGGAGCTAGGTAGACGCAGGAAACTGGAACAGGCGAAAGAAAAACCTAAAATTTCTGGGAGTACTGATGTATATGATATAATGCACCCCATACTGGCCGACCTACCCTACGAAGAGTTTTGGATTCTACTGCTCAATCGCGCCAATAAAGTTATGTCTATTCAAAAAATAAGTCAGGGTGGTGTAGCTGGCACGGTGATGGATTCCAAAATTATTATGAAGGCGGCCATTGATTCTCTGGCATCGTCCATCATTTTATGCCACAACCATCCCTCAGGAAATATAATGCCCAGCCAACAGGACAAAAACATCACCCAAAAGGTAAAACAAGCCGGTGTCATCATGGATATCCCTATATTGGATCATATTATCGTTACCGAAACGGGTTTTTATAGCTTCGCCGATGAAGGAGATTTGTGATTGATTTGCGTTATGCGCCGTTTTATTTACTTTTGTTTAAGATTTTTAAAAAAGATTAATGGGTGTTTTTTTTTCAGTGATCCTTCCTCTTTATAATAAAGAGAAAGATATTGCCAATACTATTAATAGTGTTTTGGCGCAATCGCATCTCAATTTTGAGATAATTATTGTCAACGATGGTTCCACAGATAATAGTCGGCAGGTTGTTGAGCAGTTCAAGGATGATAGGATAGTTTTGTATGATAAATTGAATGGTGGCGCGTCTTCTGCCAGAAATTATGGTGTGCAAAAATCGAACGCTGAATATATAGCCTTTCTGGATGGTGACGATTACTGGTATTCAGAACATTTAGAAACGCTTGATGAAATGATAAAAAAAATTCCACAAGCAAAATGGTTTGCAACAGCCTATGAAGTGAAGCATAACAAGCATCTTATATTAACCATGAAATCTCCGGTTATTGATTTCGGGTTGAATTGGATAGGTGAAATTGATGACTTTTTTGCAAACAGTATGATAGATTGTTTGGCCTGGACTTCATCGGTTTGTATGCGGAAAGACTTTTTTAATGAGCTGGGAGGATTTAATCTTAAATATGATACTGGACAAGATATGGATTTATGGATTAGGGCCGCATTAAGTTCCGAACTCTGTTTTTGCAATAAAGTTACTTCACGGTACGAGCTTATGGCATCCAATAGATTGACAAACAAACCAACTAAATTAAAGCAGCATTTAAATGTTCAATCTTTTGCCGAAATTGAGAAAAATAACATTTCGCTTAAAAGGTTTATGGACCGTATCCGTTTTGCATATGCCCTTAAGTTTAAATTAGCGGGTATTACCTCCATGTACGTTGAGTGTAAAAATGCCATTGATATGAGTAATCTTACCTTCTCGCAAAGATTTTTGTTGCGAACCAGTACCGTACTGTTGAATGCTTTTATCAAAATCAAGAGTAGTCTTGAAAATGGAGGGATCAGGTTGAGGATTCCTACTAAACTAAAAATATAAAACCTTCATTATGAGAGTAATAAGGTTATAAAAGCATCATCTCTTATTTTATTTAAGCGATTGAAGTAAGGCTTTCCACTGCAAGCCTATTTCCTCGCCCCTTAAATGGGCCACACTCTCTTTTGCGTTATTTTTGCAAAGTGTATATAATTGTTCATCATTGAACATTTTTTCCATAGCCTGAGCAAGTGCTACTGGATTATGGTTTTCAACTAACAATCCGTTTTTCTCATGCTTAACAATCTCTTCTATCCCCTTACAATTTACAGATACCACTGGAGTACCCAATGCCAGTGATTCGATCAATGACATGGGAAAGCCTTCAAAATGACTAGTTAAGACTGAAAACTGGGCGTTGATTATTAGTTTTGCAGTATCTTTGGTGAAAGGATATATTTTTACAAAATCAGCAACACCGAGGTCTTCAATTTTATTTTGGATCATAAGTTTATCTTTTCCTTCTCCGAACATTTTAATTTTAACCTTGTTTCTAAGGCTACTCGAATTATATCCATTCAACAATAAGGTTAAGTTCTTTACATGATCTTCAAAACGGCCTAAAAATAGAATATATCTATTACCATCGATTGTGGAGTCAGGAATGCATTCCTGATACTCTATGGGATTGTAGATGGTTTGCAAATTATTAATGCGGAACTTTAAACGTATTGACTCTTCAATACTTTTTGATACACAAATGATTTTCGCAGCCTTTTTTATCATTAACCTACCAACCATTTTTAAGGATGGGAAATATGTGCTGAGATTATTGCTGTGTATTACATAAATAAAAGAAAAGCCTCGAAACATATAAAAGAGATAAAATAACTCTTTTATAATAAATTGATGTGGGCGGTTGTCAATGATATAACTGAATTTGTTTTCCTTTAGGTATCTTCTAAGTTTTACAAAAGCTTTTATTAGTGTAAATGCAGAGTTACCCTTTATGGAGCCAAAATTAAAAAGTTTTCCGGAGTAACTATATTCTATATCGTCGATCATAGATACGATATGGATTTCATAGTCTTTATTGTCAATGATTTTAGAAAGAATACTAACAAATTTCTCAGCACCTCCTTGGGCCAATGAAATAGTGAAAAGACATACTTTTTTTTTTTTTGCCCATCACGTAGTTTTTATTTGAGATTGGATTGACGTAACATTCTTTGATACATTATTACTACAAATATAAAATATATAAACGTGTCTATGGCATAAACAAAAGTGCTTCCTTCAATGCCCATTCGGGGAATAAATACATAGGCATTTATCACAGTAATAGTAGCCATTATTATTTCGGCAAAAATGTATTGCTTAACCTGTTCTTTCATCATTAAGGTAATAGCAAAAAACCAACCTGCAATGCGCAAAATATCACCTATTGTTTGAAACAAAAACAAATTCCGCATCCCTGCAAATTCATCGGTAAAAAGTAAGTATATAATACTATCGCGCAATAAATAGATAAGCAAACTACCCAATGTCACAAGGGGAATTATCTGCTTTAGCGATAGTTTAATTTCGTAATGTAGAGTCCTTGAGTCTGTAGTTTTCGAAATTTTTGGTAATACATATAAACTTAAAGTAGTTATAATTAAGGAAATATAGGTATTTGATATTTTAGTTATTCCATCCCACCATCCGGCTTGGTTTAACGAACAATACTCTACAATCACATTTCGAGTAACTATATGAACCAATGGCGTTAAGCTTGAAGCAACAAGAAGCATCAAGCCAAAATTAATTAATCGTTTACTAATTACTTTAGAAAAAACCACATACTTAAACGAGGGCAAGTACTTATGTAAAATTCCTATAGTTATGATACTTATAAGCAGACTAGATACATACTGGGACCATAAAGCACCTTGCAAACCATAAAAGTATATCGCTGGCACCATTATCAAAAAGGTGGTTATACCATTTAATATATTAAGATAAATATATTTGTTATATACTTGCAAGCCATTGGTAAAAGCAAGTAATAAATTATTTATGGTTACCGAAAATATTAATATGCCTGAAGCCCTTAAAACCGGGGCGTATTTAATGTCGTAAAATAAAGTAAAGGAAATTTTATTGGCGAACAGAAATAAAAATAGAGTGGGTATTATGGTAAGAACAATGGTAATTATAAAAGCATTGTGCACAATCAGTTTTTGCTTTGCTTTTGAATAATCAAAATGGGCGGTAAGCTTGGTTACACCGTGCATAATACCTCCACTGGCAATGTTGGTACTAAATTGGATAACATTATTGAATTGACTCAACAGAGCCATCCCGGATGCCCCCAAAAATACGGATGTTAATTTTATGGTTAAAAGTCCGGTGATTAATTTTACAACTACCTGAAGCGAGTTTTTAGCGGATACCTTTATCAGTTCACTTTTTGTATAGAAGTGTATTAACTTTTTAAAAAGTATCGTTATTTGCCTCATGGTCATTCTTATATTTGCTGCGTCCAAAAGTCCAAATGCCTTTTTGCAGCGACCTGTGAATCGTGGTGTTTGACAACCAAAGCGCGATTTTTTAACGAAAGCTCTTTTAGGTTGGATTTATCATCTAATAAACGCTCGAATGTTTCCAACATAAGGCTTTCGCCCACATTTAAATCTATAATGGGTTTGTTTTGTGTTTCCCCTATCAAGCGATATACTTCCTCATCGGCACCACCCGCCACGATCAAGCCTTTGGATTGTGCTATGAGGCCATTGAGTCCGAGTCCATAGGAATAGAGCTGGTCGCACAATATATGGGAATCATTTAGCAGTTTTTGATATTCCTTGAACGGGACTGATTCTACGACTGTAAGCTCAACATCGCTAGGATATTTGAGTTCTAAATCTTTGAGCACCCGGTAAATCACGTCGGTACCTTTTCGTACAACCCTCCCTTTCATCATACCCAAAAAAAACTTTATTTTTTTAGTGTCTTTTTTTAAGGTGCTCACATAGGGGTTCTCCTCAGTATCAATGGCTAAAGGAATATAGGTGGTTTTAGATGGGTAGTTATTTTTATACGATAGATAATAGCCCACACCCGAAGCAATTATCCCTTTAGCTTGAGATGCAACGGTCGAATTCAATTTTAATTCAGATTTGTCGTTGACAATGTTTTTTAAGTTAATGATGCGAGGGTCGTTTTGAATGGCAGGTATATGAAATACCGAATATTTTAACTTGCCGCTAAGGGCATAATCAATATAGTTTGCATCCATCCCGTGTGCCCCCAAGAATATATTAGGATTCACCCTCTTGAGATAACTGAAAATTGCACTGTTAAAAGCCGGAGTGCCTCGCAGAAACTTAGGGCAGTTGAGTTGCACCACATCGTAACCTGATAATCTGGGTAATGCTTTTAATACCTTGGCAAAAAAGTAATTGCGATGCTTATCCATGTCTCGCGCTAAATCGATATCTCTGGGATAATTCTTCCATAAATCCCCATCCGAAGCCACCGTAACGTCTACCCCATAATTGCGTAATCCCATCGCTAGGTTTTGATGCATCCCGCTAAATTCTCCCAATAATAGTACTTTCATCATGTATAGGTTATAACTTTTTCATCACTTTATTAAACAATAACAAAAAGCTTGTATTGCACTATTGACTCAAGGTAGCAATGTATGGATTGTAATCTAAAATAACACCTCCTGCACCAAGCTTTCCTCTTTGGTTTTTTTAAAACTTGAGTAAAGTTTATGTCAATTATGTATTTAGGGTGAAAATATTCATTATCGTCTAATGAATGAGTAGATTCGGAATTGTAGCTATCCAAGCCAAATTTCCGTTTTTTGATGAAGCTTTTAGGTGCCATGTGTTTGATACAGTTAATAAACCTACCGGATTTTATGTTGCAGATCGAATTCATTGTGCCGATGGTGGTGATATTTTTTTAAAACTGATGTTGTGCTTAAACCTATTTTTATTTAGAATATAAAACGTTATAGCGAACAAAAGTATATATTCCATTAATAGTAAGGTATGTACATAAATATTGCCATAGTGCGAATACAGATACAGATAAGGGAATTTATTACCCAATAATCCAAAAAATGGGATTGGTATATTGTCAAAGTTATTAGGGAAATCAGGTAGGTACCAATAAACTCTGGCAGCAAATGTTTGCAGCCCTATTATAACAAATAACCACCATCTATTTGCTGTGGAGTATAGTTTTTCAATGGATACGCCCATTGCAACGAAGACCATCGGAAAGCTCGAAAAATATAAAATCCGTTCCGTATCGCCGCCTCCAAAATATCCGGCAAAAATAGATGCCATCAATAACAGTATCAACTCCTGATTAGCCATAAAAATATTGCGGAAGTATTTATAATAAAAAGGTACTATTACCAATAAAGGGCCAAAGGCTATAAATACGCCTGTTAAAAATTCGGACGGAGTTTTTGTATAAAATAATTTGACTAAAGTTTTTATGTAGGAGTACGAATTATCCGAAGTAGGAATTACTAAAAATGATATGAAAAACTTTGTTATTAAAATGCTGAGAAAAGGAATGAAGAATAACAGCGTGGATTTTTTTTTATATAAATCCCTTAAGGGAAGTATGATACAAGAAAAAAGACTACCCCCTTTTTGTATTTTTATAACAGATATGGGGTTACATATGAAAAATATAGCTACCGCAAAAGCAGCCATGGATTCTCTAAACAAGGTACCTATTGATACAATAATTGAAAATAAAATTACTCTTGATAGTATTGGCGTTCCCTGAAAATGGGCGTTTCGTATTGAGTCAAGCAATAATAGGGCCGCCATAAAAGCAGTGGATCCCCACGCGTCGGAGGCCATAGGCTGATGAAACAATTCACGTACGGATACATGCCAAGTGAGCATGAACATAATCATTATGAGGATTCGTGTCCAACCCTTAATTAAAAATAATCTTAACCAACGTGTTAATAATAATACAGTAAGAAACGCCCCTATCAAGTTTACAATTAACGCACTATCTAAAATATTAGTATTGGTAAGTTTTGCGTATTTACCTATAATAAAGTGGTTTGCGTATCTGTTTGCAAAGGGTTGTTGTGCGGTAATGGAATATTGTCCCTGTTGTATTTGCTTGGTGGCCACATAATAATGCCTACCATCCCAGCCTTGACCGTCATTATGCGATATCCTTTGTTGTCCGCTATATGTGTAGCAGATGGATATGAAAAGTAAAATTGTAATAAAGTATTCTGTTTTTATGCTCATTATCAAATGTTTGACTTATACTTTACGTTATTTAAAGTTGGGGCGGCACTCCTTAATTATTGAATTATTTCTGTCTATCCAGGCTAATACTCTAACAATAGCATGACTTATATACATTCATATATAAAACCACATGTCTTTCGTTTTTAGATTTGTAACCAATACACAAGTCCAAAGATAAAATATTTGTTGTGTCTTTTATATTTTAGCCACTCAAATCACAAATCTAAGAATAGTCCTTTAAGCAAAAACGGAATTGCAGTGCAAAAATATTTCTAATTGGTTTTAGATTATCTAAGAATATTATCAATAGTTTTTAAGTTGTTATTCCGCGACTGTATCGGTTATATAGCTAATAAATATAGTTTATTAGTGTAATAACTGATTATAGTTTGCGTTATTGCATTTTATTTATCCAATATTTTAATATTTAAATCAGCGATATTCAGTAGATATTCGTATATTTACTGATATGTAATATATATGGGTAAATATACTAATTAATATATGAATAAAGCAACTATATCAGCCGATATTATCTCCTACACATCCTTAAGTCATGAGGATAAGATAAACCTAGGGGTAGATATTAGTAAACTACTTGCCGATTTGACTATCAAATATGGTAAAAGTCAATTTTTTGGCCGAATAGCTCAGGGAGATTACATAGAATGTGCCATTGATTCGCCGCAATATGCGCTGAGAATAGCACTTATTCTTAAAACATATTTAAAATCATATACCAGCAAAATCACCGAAGGCACCAATCCACGTATTAAATATTTTAAAGAACATGCTGTGCGATTGGCAATAGCTGTGGCGCCACTGCACGAAATTGACGTGGAACATGCTATTTTGGATGGGGAAGCTATTTATTTATCAGGTAGAACTATTAAAAAACTTAGCACTTCGGATAAGCGTAAAGTAACCATAAAAAGAACCATGTATTTTCGGAGTCCTGATAAGCAAATACAGGATAACTTTGATACGGTTGTTGCTTTATTAGATATGGTTATATCACGCTGCTCGGCCAAGCAATGCGAAGTAATTTATTACAAACTATTAGGATTAAGTGAAAAGGAAATTAGCAGTAAACTTGGTAAAATTCAATCTACTATAAGTCAACATTCTACGGCAGCGGGTTGGCTATCTATACAAAAATCAGTAAATTACTTCGAAAAATACTTTGCCCGATGATTCCTAAATTAATTCTGTTACAAATTATAGCACATCTATTAGCCGATTATATATTTCAGCCACATCGTTGGAGTAATTTAAAGCGACAAAAAATTGTTTCGGTACAGCATATTTATCATGTTGTAGTGGTGTTTTTTTGTTCATACATCCTTTCTTTCGACTTTTATTTTTGGGGTGCTGCACTTATAATATCCATATTACATTTTGCTACCGATGTATTAAAGAGTTATTTGCAAATTACAGCGGAAAGAAAGAATAAGGATTATAACTATTTTTTTTATGATCAGGCATTACATCTCATTATTCTTGCAACTATATCGGGATTATATTTACACTTATACAGTGTAAATTGCATTTTGGATATACCCTATAAAACTGTATTCATCGCTTTCGGTTTTATATTACTTTCCAAGCCAACAAATATTTTTATGAAAAATATTTTTATTATTTTTAAAATTGAAATCCCTATTGACGATAAACGCGATGAAAATGAGAGTGAAAAAAGCTTACCAAATGCAGGCAAGCTCATAGGAATAATGGAACGATATCTAGCTTTTTCTTTAATATTGGTTTCGCAATATGCCGCCGTGGGGCTTATAATAGCAGCTAAGTCAATTTTACGTTACAAATCATCATATAAAAACGAGTACATATTGGTAGGTACTTTGTTAAGCTTTGGCATTGCCACTTTAATAGGCATTTATGTAGCTTCCATATTGTTATGATATTGGCTATTTGTGGTGGTATGAGTCAGTATAGCTAAATTTTCGAAGGTGTTTTATTTATTCTTCTTTTTATTTCCCCATGGAATCTGATATCCTAGTACATAGGAAAAGCCTAAATTGAAATTATTAGAACCCGTTCCAAAACCAGGTACTTTATATGGTTCGAGTAATTCAGTATTGCCAGAACTTATTTTAACTTTTATATGTATCATCCAGTTCATATAAAAATTATTGAGCACTTCGCTTCTTAATCCACCAACAAGCTCTACCCAATGTGTACTCAGGGTATAAGGCGAGATAGATGTAAGGTAATTGCCCCAGTAGCCTTCGTCAATGGTTATTGAAGCAGAGCCATGCTCCTGAAGAGCATATCCATAGTGTAGCCCTACTAAAATGTTATCGTTGTTCCCTTCTTCTTCCACTATGAAAATATCGTAATCGACTCCTGCAGTAGCATATAAGCCCGTAGATTTATAGGTATACGATTTATCGTCGAACGACACCTGCTCCGAACCTAAGGAACCTGCAAAGAAAGTACGCTTTCCTAAATTAGTGCGTATCGTAGCTGCTACGGCAATCCTATTGTCATCGAATATAGGCACTAAAAATCTAGAAACGTCAATACCCAATTCGGTTCCGCGTTTTTTATCGGGGTAAGGAATTTTTTCTTTCTTTTTTAATGGGGTTCCCTCCTCATCTTGCCTATTTTCTTGTTCGCGTTGGCTACGCGGCTGTGAATAATCCTGGCTGTAAACCGGAATATTGAATGCGACGAGGCATAAACTAATAAAGATACATCTTAACATTTTCAAAATTTTCGTTGTAAATAATCTCGTCGTTAATTATTACAATAGAATCAATAAATGAACTATTGGTGTAGTAAACTGTATCCAAATATAAGGAGAAAATAAAGCCACACTCGCCCGATACAAAATTAAGCTCTTTATTATGTACAAAAGTAATTGTATCCTTGAGTGTATTTATTTCAATTATAAATTGAGAGGTATCTTTGTTCAAATTAAGTGGCAAGTATAATTTACTTACAGTTGCCGTATTATAGGTAATGCTATCTACACCTGGGCTGTAGATAATTAAATTACTAACGGTGGAATCTTTATCGGTAGTTGCGTATGATGAATAAAAGCCAGCCTGCACCGATTGTTGATTGGACAAACAGAAATCCGTATTCTCAGTGCCACAGGCAAATACGAATATAATGGATAGCATTGCCAGTGCTCGGATGGCTTGTTTCATTGTTCAGATTTTTAATTTAATGAGAATACAATATTAATAAAAAAAGGTTGACCTTACAGGTCAACCTTTTTGTTTTTATCATCGAAGATATTGAACTCCAAAAAGCTTAATGAGGAGGAAGCGATCAACTTTAGCGAAAAGCCATATCTAAGTCTCCATCTTAAAAATAGGGATGGAAAACCTTTTGTCAGATAAGCTTCAACGTAAGGATGAACCTTCAGGGTCAAATTTTTATTCTTTTGTTGTTCAACGGCCGTTTTTAGGCAGTCTTCCAACTTCTCTTCCAGTAGTATAGCGGGTGCAATTTTACCTGTTCCAAAGCAGGTTGGGCATGACTCATCGGTTTCGATGGCCAATTCCGGGCGAACACGTTGGCGTGTGATCTGCATGAGTCCGAATTTGCTCAGCGGAAGGATATTATGCTTTGTCCTGTCAGGGGTCATCGCTTCCTTCATTTTATCAAACACTTTTTGCCTATGTTCCGATTTTTGCATATCAATAAAATCGACTACAATAATACCGCCCATATCCCTCAAACGTAATTGACGGGCAACTTCTTCGGCGGCGGCTAAGTTAACATCCAAGGCAGTACTTTCCTGACTACTCGCATTTTTTGAGCGGTTACCGCTGTTTACGTCAATAACATGGAATGCCTCGGTGTGTTCGATAATAAGATACGCACCACTCTTAAAGGAAACGGTTTTCCCAAAGAGTGCTTTAATTTGTTTATCGATTCCAAATTGGTCGAATAGGGGAGCGTCCCCTTTAAACTCCTTCACAATTTTTTCTCGATCGGGCGCAATCAAGCCCACATATTCTTTAACCTCTTTACACATTTCCTTATCGGAAATATGAATGCTGTTGAAATCGGGGCTCATGATATCCCTGAGTATGGCCGAGGTTCGACCTATTTCGCCAACAACAAGCGCACGTGGCTTTAAATTAAACAGCTTGGCAGTAGATTCATCCCAACGACGGGTAAGGGTTTTTAATTCCTTATCCAGTTCGGCTACTCTTTTGCCTTCGGCCACGGTTCGAACGATAACCCCAAAATTTTTGGGTTTGATACTGATCAGCAACTTCTTCAGTCGGTTTCTTTCTTCGGCCGATTTTATTTTCTGGCTCACCGAAACCTTATCCGAAAAAGGCATCAATACAAGATTACGTCCTGCAATAGATAATTCAGAAGTTAGCCTAGGGCCCTTAGTTGATATGGGTTCCTTGGCAATTTGCACCATCACTTCCTGACCTGCGGAGAGAACATCTGCTATGGAACCGTTTTTATCGATATCCATCTCAGCTTTAATTTTGTGTAAATCTACACCTCCCTTTTTAGCGGTCTTGGCCATGTTAAGAAACTTTTGAAGGGTACGAAATTGGGGTCCAAGATCTAAATAATGCAAAAATGCATCTTTTTCGTAACCAACATCAACAAAAGCAGCATTAAGTCCCGGCATGATTTTTTTTACCTTTCCCAGATAAATATCACCCACTGTAAACTGAATGTCAATTTTTTCTTTTCTTAACTCTACCAACCGTCTGTCTTCGAGCAATGCTATAGAAAGCTCGTCGGGAGATACATCAACAAATAGTTCTGCACTCACAATAGTAGGTATTTCAATATAAATAAGAACTTTTATCCCGCCTGTTTGCGGGAATCTTTTTCGTTTCCACATAAAACAAAGAACAAACAGCGAAGAATATTTCACTTCTGTTTGTTCTCTATTATGTTTTCACCACAAAATGAAGAAGTTTATTTCTTCTTTTTATGCCTATTTTTTCTAAGTCTTTTTTTACGCTTGTGCGTAGACATCTTATGTCTTTTTCTTTTTTTTCCGCTTGGCATGCTTTAAATTTTTTAATTGTTAATAACCAAATTACTTTACATGGTCTTTTACCTTGGTAACGAAGCTTTTTGAAGGCTTAAATGCAGGAATAAAGTGTTTTGGGATAATGATGGTGGTGTTTTTTGAAATGTTACGAGCAGTTTTTTCGGCTCTTTCTTTCACAATAAAACTACCAAATCCTCTCAAATAAACATTATTTCCTTCCACCAAAGATCCTTTGATAGTTTCCATAAAAGCTTCAATAGCTTTTTGCACGGTAACCTTCTCAATTCCGGTATCTTTTGAAATCTCGTTTACAATATCAGCCTTTGTCATTTCTGTTTTAAATTATTTAATTATCAACTGATTACATTAATATTCTAAAAATAAGACTGCAAAGATAGAACGAATTTGAAAAATAAAAAACAAAAAGCCTATTTTTGATAAAAAAAACAAGATGACCGGCTTTGTTAGTGACTTGATTTTGTGGTATAAAGAGAATGAACGTGAGTTGCCATGGCGCAAGACGAAGGATGTGTACCGTATTTGGGTGTCGGAAATCATACTACAACAAACACGTGTAAATCAAGGTTTAAGTTATTATATAAATTTTGTGGAGCAATTTCCAACGGTAAATCACTTGGCCAACGCAAGCGAGGATGCCGTTTTAAAATGTTGGGAAGGTTTAGGATATTACTCTCGGGCTCGCAACATGCATCATACCGCCAAATATATTTCGCAGGAGCTTAACGGAATTTTTCCGGAATCGTACGATGGACTTTTAAAACTGAAAGGTATTGGTAGCTATACTGCGGCTGCCATAAGTAGCATTTGTTTTAATGAACATCGCACGGTTGTTGATGGCAATGTGTTTAGAGTGCTAACCCGTATTTATGGTATTGAAACAGCCATAAATACTGCGGCAGGCAAAAAGCAAGTTGAAGAATTAGCACATGTACTTAACGAAGGAAAAGACAAGGGTACGTTTAACCAAGCCTTAATGGAGTTTGGCGCCTTGCAATGTACACCTAAAGTTCCTAATTGTGCAGCGTGTATATTTAGTCAAAATTGCTGGGCACTTAAAAACAAAAAAGTAGATTTACTTCCGATAAAAGAAAAAAAGCTAAAAATAAACCACAGGTATATGTTTTACTTTTTAATAAAGAATCGGCATAACCAAACCATTATTCAGCGACGTAACCATAATGATATTTGGAAGGGTCTTTATCAATTTCCATTAATCGAAACCATGAAAAATATAACTGTAAAGGAGGTTTTTGCTTCGGAAGATTTTGAAAGGTTGATAAACAAACAGGAGGTTAAGATTACTTCCGAAACGTTATTAAAGCATCAACTTACACATCAAACCTTGCATCTTTCCATTTTAAGTATCGAACTTAATTCATTCGCTCACCTTAATAAATCGGAATTTCAAGTTGTGGAAGTTGACCAAATTAGCGAATATGCGTTTCCAAAGCCTTTGATCGGGATTAATTGAGGGTATTAAAAATTCTTGCGCAAAAAATTTATTGTTAACTTTGGCGTTTAAAAATATGATATGAACGGATTGAATCTGTCCCGAATGCGATTAATTTTAGAGTAGGTTTCTATTTTAATTACTTTTACAGTTTTTGTATTTGTAAGAAGTTTTGTAATTTTATGATTCGATGATTTTAAATGATTTCTGTTTAATAACTAATCTTATAAACCATGTCAGTAAATAAAGTAATTTTAGTGGGCAACGTAGGTAAAGACCCCGAGATAAGATATTTTGAGAACGACAGAGCTGTGGCTAATTTTACATTAGCCACTACCGAGCGTGGTTTTACCACAGCATCCGGACAGCAAATACCTGAGCGAACCGAGTGGCATAATATAGTTGTTTGGGGTGGCTTGGCAAAGGTTGTTGAGAGCTATGTTAAAAAAGGATCGCAATTATATATTGAGGGTAAAATGCGCAGCCGCTCTTGGGACGATAAAGATAACATTAAAAGATATACTACTGAAGTTATGGTAGATAGTCTTCAGATGTTGGGTCGTAAGTCTGATAACTCAGGCAACGATAGTCAATCAGGCAGCCATGGTTCAAATTCGCCAGCTCAAAATCAACAGCCGATTTCAGCTCCTCCTGCATCATCACAAAATTACGACAATGATTCGAGCGAAGGATCCTCTGAAGAAGACGATTTACCGTTCTAATATTTACTTAATTCATCATTTACTTGGAAACAGACCTAATTAACCTGTCCATTTTTCCGATTCTTGTCACAGTTAAACTGTTGCCCATTACACTTGGGGCTATCATCTCAATTTCGGTGCTCATTATTCTTTTAGCTTTTTCGGCCATGCTATCGGGTTCTGAGGTGGCCTTTTTTTCGCTTACACCCACTGATTTACAATATATCGAGGATAAAAATACTCGAAGTGGTAAGCTATTATTGAAACATATGCAGTCGCCAGAACATCTGTTGGCGACCATTTTAATAGGGAACAACTTTGTTAACGTGGGCATTGTTATTTTGGCAGCCTACATAACTCCCTCTTTAATTGAGTTTGGCGAGCCTGTTTGGATTAAGTTTGTGGTAGAGGTATTGGGTATTACTGCACTAATTTTATTTTTTGGCGAGATACTTCCCAAGGTTTATGCCTCCCGGTTTTCGCGCAATGTGGCCGAAGCCATGGCATATCCTATTACAATTCTCAGGACTGTCTTTAGTCCGCTGAGTGCTATCTTGGTGCGGTCAACGGTTTTTGTGAACAGACGGATGGGAAAAAAAACGGGCAGCATCTCCTTAGATGATTTAACACAAGCGTTACAACTTACAGGCGATGAAATGTCGGACGAGAAAGACCTTTTGGAAGGTATTGTAAAGTTTGGCAATATTAGCGCCGCCGAAATAATGAAAGCACGAGTAGATGTTATTGATATTGATATAAACGCCGACTATAATAAGGTTTTGGCCGAGATTGTTGAGTGGGGTTACAGCCGAATGCCAATATATGAAAACACTCCCGATAATGTGAAAGGAGTTTTGTATGTTAAGGATCTACTTCCTTTTTTAGATGGCGATAAAGATTTTAAATGGCAAGAGCTTATCCGAACTCCCTACTTTGTTCCGGAAACTAAAAAAATTGATGATTTGCTAGAGGAGTTCCAACTAAATAAAATTCACATGGCTATTGTTGTGGATGAGTATGGCGGCACTTCGGGAATTGTAACTTTGGAGGATATTTTGGAGGAAATAGTGGGAGAGTTGGCCGATGAAAACGATGAGGACGAATTGTTTTATGTGGTTGAACCCGATGGAAGTATTATTTTTGAAGGTAAGATATTGTTAAACGACTTTCATAAAGTGACCGAAATTGATGAATCGGAATTTGAAAAGATTAAAGGCGAAGCGGAAACCCTAGCAGGATTAATTTTGGAGATAAAAGGCAAAATACCGGAAAAAAATGACCGTATCCGATATGGTGATTATCTATTTACCATAGTATCTGTAGATTCACGGAGGATACGAAAGTTGCGGTTCGAGAAGAAACCTAAAAAAATATAAAAGTAAGGTTATGAGGAGTAAGATAATTTTTTTAGCCATTTTAGTGATGGCTATTTTTTTTATGCCGGGATGTAAGCAGCATGGTACGCCCAAGCCACGAGGCTATTACCGAATAACATTCCCCGAACACGAATATCAGCCCTTTGATAAAGTTTCCCCCTTCACCTTTGAACTCCCTGTTTATACCGATGTTCGCAAAGGTAATATTGGACACGATGACGAAAAATATTGGTACAATATTTTTTATCCTACCCTCAAAGGTACCTTGCACGTAAGTTATAAATCCATCCAAGGCAATTTAAACGAGATGCTAGAGGATAGCCGTAAGTTGGCCTACAAACATTCTGTTAAAGCAGATGCCATTGGTGAGCGCCTTTTTGTATCGCCTGATAAAAATATTTACGGTACCTTGTTCGACATAAAGGGTGATGCCGCTTCACCTGTTCAGTTTTACTTAACGGATAGTACACATCATTTTGTGCGGGGTGCATTATATTTTGATGCCATTCCTAATAAGGATTCATTGGCACCCGCCGTGGAGTTTGTAAAAATAGATATTATTCATTTGATGGAAACATTTGAATGGAAACAAATGCCAGAACTTTAAACAATGGCTCGCATACTTCGCACAGATACAAATAATGGAGGTTTGGTAGCGGTTTGGCAAATTGATGAATCTCTTGACCAATTAACAGGACAATTAAATTTGCGGGAGGAGGATTTGCAAAAGTTAAACGCTTATAAGCTTGAAACCAGGAAAAAAGAATTTTTGGCTACCCGATGCTTGCTAAAGGAATTACTTGGGGTAGATGGCGTTATTGATTATCTGGATTCGGGAAAACCGATTTTAAAAAATTCTAATTATAAAATAAGCATAAGCCATACAAAAGGATATGTTGCAGTGGTATTATCATGCAGCGAGTTTGCTGGGGTAGATATCGAATACCCCTCGGAAAGGGTAGCGCGTGTTTATCAACGTTTTGTGAGTCCACAGGAAGAATTGTTTATACCTGAGGATAAAAAAGTGGCGTATTATACCATGATGTGGTGCTTAAAGGAAAGTATGTATAAAATGTACGATCGCCAAAACAGCATTTTCAATATCAATTTTATCTGTCATCCATTTCAATTGCAAAAACAAGGAAAAATAAGGGCTAGCTTTGAGTTTGAAGATTGTAGAACCATGGATTTTGATTATGTTGCCAACATGGATTTTTACTTGGTTTATCATGTTTAAAATAGTCTTTTTTCTCTTGTTGGTCTTTTTGGTTGTTCCAAACAAAAACAAATTCCTTACATTCGCAATTGAATGTAATTTAGGCCAAACGCAGTAGCCGAATTTGAAAATCTTGCTTCATGATTTTATCCTCCATACAAAAAAAAACAAATAGCGGTAAAAAGTCATTTGCCGTACTTATCGATCCGGATAAGTTTCCGCACGAAAACTTAGTAAAGATGGTTACGGCCATGGAAAGCGCCAGCCCCGATTTGATATTGGTAGGCGGAAGTATGGTGATGAGTAAGGTGGAAGCGGTAGTGATCGTGCTAAAACAGAGCATGGATATCCCTGTTGTGCTTTTCCCTGGTAATTTATTACAACTTACTACTACTGCCGACGGGATATTGTTTATTTCCTTAATATCAGGCCGCAACCCCGAATTGCTTATAGGCAACCATGTAGCCGCTGCACCCTTTTTAAAAGAATCGGGGATGGAAGTAATTTCTACGGGTTATATACTTGTGGAGGGTGGCGCAAGCACATCGGTAGAATATATGAGCCAAACGCGTCCTATTCCTTCTAATAAAACCGAAATAGCTGTGGCTACTGCTTTAGCAGGCGAAATGTTAGGGCAAAAGCTTATTTACCTCGAAGCGGGGAGTGGTGCGCTAAACCATGTTCCCCAACAAATGATAACCGCAGTAAAAAATAGCATCTCGGTGCCTCTAATTGTAGGGGGTGGGCTCAATACCATTCAAAAAGTTGAGGATGCCTGCCGGGCAGGAGCCGATGTGATAGTGGTTGGCAATGCCTTTGAAAAAGACATGAGTCTATTGCAAGATTTTAAAAGGGTTATTCATTCGTTTTGATATAAATACCCACGATTTTTCTGAAGATAATTATTAATCAGCCCAAACTTATGCCACGTGTAATGGTGGGTGCGCAATGGAGTTTTTGAGTTTCTATTTGGCTACTCCGGGCGCAACTTGAAGTCGCACTCGGAGTTTATAATTCCCAGCATTTTGAAGGGTCGAAAGTATGATGCTCGCCATACTTTACATATCCCATCTGGTTAGTCAATAATTGGGTTTCCCCGATATTAAAATCTGCTGTATTATGGTGGGTATGACCATAAATCCAACAGCTTGGCTCAGTCTGCTCTATCAGGTCAGATAGCTCAACAGCAAATGCCTCGTTTAAAACATCACCTTTGTACTTTTTGGGATAGTTTAAAAAAGTAGGAACATGGTGAGTCACAACAGCAGATTTGGAGTTGTCTTTTTTACGTAATGCCTGATTCAGAAACGACAAACTTTCTTGGTGCTGCAGATTGTATTGTTCCGCAGTTAATCGGGCGCCTTCGTGCTTTATAACATGAAAATCGTTCATGCTCCTTTCAATCTCCCAACTATTGGCAGAGCTTATTTTTGTCCACAGCGATGAAAAAATCAAGTCAACATCATCATTTTTAATCACTGTGTTGTTCAGCAAATGAACATTGTCATTAATCTTTTCGTGAAACGAGCCACATTTATCGGCCAAATCAAAATGATAATATTCGTGGTTTCCTGGTATCCAGTAAGTGTTTTCGAAATGGTCGGAGAGGTAAGCAAAAAAGTCCATGTGTTTATCCATTATGGCGAAAGGCACAATATCACCAGCCAATATCAGCGTATCACCAATTTGTTTTATAGGATTGCGTATAATAAAATCCTTGTTTTCAGGAAATTCCAAATGTAAGTCAGAAGCGTATTGTACCATCATATGTTGTTATTTTTTCAGTTCGCCAATGGTAAGTATCGTAGCAAAAAAATATGGAAACGAAGTTTGATGTCACACTAGGGAACAAATATTCCTATCTATATTCAATAAACCTACCGCACCACCTCTTTCAAAGGCTCACCTATACATCCGTTGGGCTCTGGTATTTGCAAAATGGTGGATATGGTGGATGCCACATTTATCATGTTCACAGGCTCTAATATCTGGGTGCTTTGGATATTCCAGCCAAAGAAAATTAAAGGGGTGTAGAAATTTTGCTCTAGGCTCACCTCTTTGGTACCATTTATTTCTTCTGTCCAACCGGGTTTTAAGGAGATAAATAAATCACCGGACCGGCCGTAAAAGTAATTTTGCTGATACTCGCTAAATATGCCAGTGGTATATTCGTTAACACGCAAGTGGTAGGCCGCAATGGTTTGGTCAATACCTGAAACATCTAACAGGAACATGGCTGCTTTTTCCTGTATCTCCTCCAGATTTATTTGCTTTTCTTCGAGGAGTTTATGATTAAAATAAAATTGTTTGTCGTTATATCCGGCCACCCATTTACCCTGGCCGTAAATGGCCATCAAGTACAAATTGAGCAGGGAGGATGTTTTTTTGCCATTAAATATTCCGGTGCTCACGTTGTTCATTGCCAAAGTCTGGGGCAACCATCCTGTAGTGGGAGTTGAGCTAAGTATAAACAAGGTATGTTCTAGTCCAACGCTGTTTTTAACCAGTTGTATGATGGATTCAATTTGTTCATCGAGCCTTAAAAGCATGTCCTCCATTTCGGCGTCGAACATTTCCAGTGGTCTATCAATAAAAGGTTTGCACGATAAGGCTATGGTAAGCATGTCGGGATATTTATCTTTACCCAGCTCTTCGCTTATGATAAGAGAGGCTGCAAAATCGCGTAAAAAAATATTTCCGTAGGGTGAGCCAATGATTTTTTGATAAGGTAATGGGGAATTACGTTCCTTCATATCGTACATAAAGTTCCGCGGTTGCATGGGCCCCCCCGATATATATTCGTGGTAGTCCTTTAAGTCGCTAATGGGACCCCACTGCCTTTGAATGTACATATCAGCAAAATTCATATCGTTGTATCTTTGGACCCATGCAAGAGGTTCAGAAGAGCTATTACTCATCATTTTTCCGGTGGCGCGGTTAAACCAAAATGTAAAGTTGTTATTTACATAGCCTTGATAGGCCAGCGCGCTGGGGTTAAGGGATACGGCGGCCACTTTGGATTTGCCTTTGTAAAAGATATTTAGCTCGTCCGAAAGGGTGGAGCAAAAGGGTTGAGGGAAAATAATATATCCCGAATCGGGCTGAAGCTTGGCATTAATGGTATAAAACGAGCTTGCTTTCTGTTCGGTTTGTTTTTGCACGTTATACCATGACTGGCCAATAATACCATGCTTACTGGCATAACTACCTGTATGCATGTTCAGCAACTTGGTTCCTCTGAACGATGTGGTGGATTTATAGTTTCCCCGATGATAAAAGGTGCCATTGTTAATCAGGTCGTTAAACCCATGCTTTCCGAACTTGTGACTAAAAGTAAGAAGATGTTCCGTGCGAAGCTCATCAATATTTAAAAATATAACCAGCTTAGGTGGAGGCGATGTACTCGGGTTCTGCGCTACTAAAGCACACGTTGAAAATAACCAGAAAAGAAATATAACAGAAAGCTTCATTTAATACTATTGATTTAATCCGGGGTAAAAGTACACACCAAGGCTCGATATCTCAAATAAATTACTGGTATTCAGTGATTAGTTTTGCGATATTTTTGTAAAACCAAGTATCTTCAGAAAAACCTACTTTTTATAAGTTAGATATTTGAGTCCTCAGTATTCAATAGACAGAATTTTATACAAGAATAAAAGCATTTCCAATAAGCGAATCAGCAAGCTTTATCGCCTAATCCGTTAATCTTTTAATCCCTTCTCATCCTTTAATCCTTTTTCCGCCAAAAATAAAATAATGGAAGCAAGCAGATAGCCACTAGCTATCTGCCACCAACTATCTGCCAACCCCCTAAACCTATTTCGTTGCGGGTTTCAAATCCTCATGTTTACGGTAAATAACCACATCCACATCTTCTATGTATATAATACCGGCACCATTGGCTTTGTCAATCAAACCCGAGGCCACCAAGGCAAAATGTTCTATACGGTCGGGACGGTCTACTATTTCAATCACGATGGGACTCTCCTGCGATATATGGTAGGTTTTGGAGGAATTGGTGAGCCCGTTACTTCCATAACCCATAATAGCCCGGCTGACCGTAGCACCTGCCAAAGTGCTTTTTTTTGCTGCAAATACAATGGCTTCGTAAAGGGAGCGTTGATAAACCTTTTCGCTCTCTTGTACGATAATCTTCAATTTTTTGGCTTTTCCTTCTAATAGCATAATGTTATGTTGTTGTGTTGAAGTTTAGATGTTGATGATTGGAATGCGCATTCAAATTACAACTATTACCTCACATCATCAAAAAAACAAATTGTTTAATTAACTAAAAAAATGCTGTTGGAAATTTTAACTTTAATTGTGCTTTACTTGATTGTTATTTAAATATTATTAATTTTGAGAACAGTATGATTCATAATTATTTTGAGAATTAGAACAAATACGAACTAATATCTTAAAATCCAATAATTATTAACATGGTCAGTCCTCAAAATCTAATTCTCATGCATTTGCGCTAGCTAAGGCGGTCTCTACTAATGAGATCGTATTTCGTGTTTATGTATGATTTGATTTTGTTGATATGGCCGCAATTTTAATATTTTATGAAGGTATATCAAGCAAATCAAATCAAGAACATAGCCCTTCTTGGAAGTTCGGGCTCGGGTAAAACCACCCTCGCCGAGGCTATGTTATTTGAGGGTGGTGTAATCAGTCGACGCGGCGACATTGAGAACCGAAGCACTGTTTCTGATTATCACAAAGTAGAACATGAGTATAGTTATTCGGTTTTTTCGTCCGTACTCTACACGGAATGGTTGGATAAAAAAATAAATTTTATCGATTGCCCCGGTTCCGATGATTTTATATCTGGTGCCATTACCTCGCTTAACGTTACAGATACTGCACTGATGCTCTTAAACACCACACAGGGCGTGGAAGTAGGTACACAAAGTCTTTTTAGATATACCGAAAAGTATAATAAGCCAGTTATTTTTATAGCCAACCAACTCGATCACGAAAGAGCAAACTTTGAGCAAACCATCGACCAGCTAAAGGAATCATTTGGCAAAAAGGTAGTTGTTGTTCAGTACCCTGTAAATGCCGGTCTTGAATTTAACGCCGTGGTTGATGTGCTTAAAATGAAAATGTACCAATGGGGACCCAATGGGGGCGAACCTCAGGTATTAGAAATTGCGGAGAGTGAAAAAGAAAAGGCGAATGAGCTGCATAATAAATTGGTTGAAGCCGCTGCTGAAAACGATGATGAATTGATGGAACTTTTTTTTGATAAAGGTTCCTTAGATGAGGAACAGATGCGCAAGGGAATTAAAAAGGGATTAAAAGTCCGAGATTTATTTCCTATTTTTTGTGTGTCGGCCGTTAAAGATATGGGTGTTCGACGTTTGATGGAGTTTCTGGGTAATATTGTTCCTTTCGTATCGGAAATGCCTAAGATTATGACCAAAGATGCCCAAGAGGTAAGTTGTTCTGCCGATGGTCCGGCATCTATTTTTGTATTTAAAACCAGTATTGAACCGCATTTGGGCGAGGTCTCCTTTTTTAAAGTGATGTCGGGGAAAATTAGCGAAGGCATGGATATGATAAACATGACCAAAGGAGCCAAAGAAAGGCTTTCGCAACTTTATTGTGTGGCTGGAAATACCCGTACTAAAATTGCCGAACTGGTAGCAGGCGACATTGGTGCAACCGTTAAACTAAAGGAAACTAACACAAGCGATACCTTAAACGTAAAAGGATGCGACTATGTGTTTGAACCTATTCGATATCCAGAGCATAAATACAGAACAGCCATACGTCCGCTGAACGAACATGACGATGAAAAGCTGGGCGAAGCACTACAACGAATGCACGAGGAAGATCCTACTATCGTGGTGGAATACTCCAAAGAGCTAAAGCAGATAATTGTGAACGGACAGGGAGAGTTCCACCTGAACACCCTTAAATGGCGAATTGAGAATAATGACAAAATAAATGTTGAGTTTGATCGCCCTAAAATACCTTACAGAGAAACGATAACCAAAGCTTCCAGAGCCGATTACCGGCATAAAAAACAGTCGGGAGGTTCCGGCCAATTTGGTGAGGTACACATGGTTATTGAGCCTTACGAGGAAGGAATGCCCGCACCTACTGTTTATAAATTTAACGGGCAGGAGTTTAAAATGAACGTAAGGGGCACCGAGGAAATAAAATTACCTTGGGGTGGTAAACTGGTATTTCATAATTGTATTGTGGGAGGCGCCATCGACAACCGTTTTTTACCAGCCATATTGAAAGGTATTCTGGAAAAAATGGAAGAAGGTCCTTTGACAGGTTCCTATGCCCGCGACATTAGGGTTTGTGTGTACGATGGTAAAATGCATGCGGTAGATAGTAACGAGATTTCGTTTAGACTGGCCGGTCGTCATGCTTTTAGCGAGGCTTTTAAAAATGCTGCACCAAAAATCCTGGAGCCCGTCTATAATTTAGAGGTTAAAGTTCCTTCGGATAGAATGGGAGATGTGATGGGTGACCTGCAAGGACGCCGTGCCATAATTGAAGGCATGAGCAGCGAAAGAGGATTTGAAGTGATTAAAGCCAAAGTGCCATTAAAAGAGCTGAACAAATATTCAACATCGTTGAGCTCCATTACCGGAGGCAGAGCCATGTTTATCCAAAAGTTTGCCCAATACGAAATTGTGCCTCACGAGGTGCAAGGACAACTATTGGCCGACTACGAAAAAGAAATTGTTGAGGTATAAAGCTTGAATATTACAAGCAAATCAATTCGATAAATTGATTTTAATAGATGATAAAAAATCCGGCACAAGTTTCTGTACCGGATTTTTTATGCTTTATAGCCTAAGCTAAAAGCCTTCGCATAATAGGTTCTTACAGAAAATGCTTTGTTATCATAAATAAAGATTGTTAGGGATATAGGTGGGACTATATTTAACGCAGAGCATCGAACCGGATAGCCTTTGTCTGTTGTAGTAGCCGTCCTAAGTTCAACCCTTTCAGGGCTGAAGCGTTTGGCACCCTTACCACCGGCTTCACCGGTGGTTATTCATGTTAAGTCCTTTCAGGACATAGAATCTTGATGGATAGTTTAATTTGATTTCCTGAAAGGAGTAAACTATGAATAACTCCCGTAAAAAAAAACGGGACAGGCTGTGCGTGCAACGCACGGAATAGGAATAACATAGAGAAGCCAACCTCCGCTTAGGCGGAGCAGGCTCTGAAAGGGTTGAACAAAGTATAATGCCCAAGCACTAAGCCTCCACTTTCTTACCCACTTTATTTATCAAAAAATACAACACCAGAAAACCCATGATCATCAACAGCCATGCAGGCACTCCAAATGCAGCAGGTATTGTTCCTACAAATAGAGCAACACCGCCTACCAAAAGAGCATACGGCAATTGGGTACGTACGTGCGCCATATGATTGCATCGGCTGGCCAGCGAACTTAAAATGGTAGTGTCAGAGATGGGAGAAACATGATCGCCCAACACGGAGCCAGCCAGCACGGTGGAAACCACATTGTAGAATATGGGTAGTGCATTTGCGGTATTCATTCCAGCTTCCATCGAAATATGCCAAGATGCCGGTAATATCAATGGATAGATAATGGCCATGGTGCCCCACGATGATCCGGTGCTAAACGCTATCATTGCCGAAAAAATAAAGGCCAGAGCCGGTATCCATTGCGGACTCAATTTGATGTGGCGCATCACTTCGGTAATAAATGCTGCCGTGTGCATGTCCTGAGTTATACGTGCTATGCCCCAAGCTAATACCAGTATCAGTACGGCATTGAACATGGTTTTAAAGCCATTTACCAAACCCTCTATGGCATCCTTTAGGCTGAGTACCTTTTGTACGGTTGTAAGTGCCAATGCCACCAAAACACCTCCAAGCGAGGACCATAGCAAAGCTTTAAACGAATTGGCATTACCTACAATCACCGATAATTTAGTGCTTGTCGACAAAGTGGGATCGTTCCAAACATCCGCATCAAAACCTGTGTAGGCCAATCCGGCCATAGTGCCCAATATAACTACCATAACGGGTATAAAGGCATTATACCATCTTCCAGCCACATCACCATCCACTTCAATTTCCTTAATTATCTGAGGCAAGTGCGCCTTTGTGCCCTTTTGTTCCTCAACATCCTCCGTTCTGGCTCTTCTTTCGGCTTTTAGCATCGAGCCAAAATCGCGTTTTTGGAGTATCAACATCAGCACAAAACCCAAAGTAAAAATAGGATAAAAGGAATATTGTAATGAGCTCAGGAACACCTGATAGGCCGATCTATCTATTCCCAACTGACTTATGCCATCGCCTATATAGCTTAACTCTGCACCTATCCAGGTAGTAATAAAGGCTATGGCAGCTATGGGTGCCGAAGTAGAATCTACGATATAGGCTAGTTTTTCGCGCGATATTCTTAACTTGTCCGTTACCGGTCGCATCGTATTTCCAACCACGAGCGTATTGGCATAATCGTCAAAAAATATCAGAAGTCCCATTAGCCATGTGATAAATTGGCCCGAACGCGGACTGCGCGCATATCTCGATAAAATAGCCACCACTCCTTTCATGCCGCCATTCAAGGTAATCAGGGCTACCATTCCGCCAATGAGCATCGAGAAAATAATGATGGAAAGATGATCTTTGTCTAGCAATGCCGACAGTGCATAGGTGTCAACCACACTAAAAAGCCCTTTAAAGAGGCTTATAAAAAACGAAAATCCCTTATATTTCCATATAATGGTAGCACCCACAAACAGACCCATAAATAAGGATGAAAAAACCTCTTTGGTAATTAAAGCCATCAATATGGCAATGAGCGGGGGCAGCACAGAAAACCACAAAGGGATTGGTTTCATTTCGGATTTATAAATCACATCGTCACGTAACAAAACCTTTAGTTCTTCGTGCTTCTCAAACCGGGTGGCAAACGTGGCTGTATTTCCCGACCAGGAAAAAGGCTGTGATTCATCGCCAATCCATACGGATATATTATTGTGCAAGGAGTCGGGTAGTGAACTGAAAGTTAGACTTATCTCCGTTTTAACCGATGAAACCAGTATATCCGGACTGTTTACCTCAACGGAATAGGGTTGTGCCCAGATGTTGGTAAAGGTAATCGTGAAAATGAAAATGAGTATAGTTTTAAACTTCGCCATAAAATTGTGCTCTGCTCTGGATTGTATTGCGCATTACGCAACTATCCATGAAGCGTATCGAACCAGATACGATTAATATTAAAACAGCAAAAATCAGAAATAATTTTTAATAAATACAATAAATTGCTATTTTAACCCTGTGTAAATCAAAAATATGAGAAAATTAGATTTTAATATATTCAAAGCCAGTTTGCCAAAGCTGGCACCAGCCAAGGGAAGGATACTTATTGCCGATCCATTTTTAAAAGGTCCTTATTTTGGTCGATCCATTATATTGCTTACTGAATATGGTCAGCAAGGGGCTGTGGGATTTGTACTCAACAAAACCAATAACCTTTATCCCGATGAGGTTATTGAAGAACTATTGTCGTTTAAGGGTGAATTATATATCGGTGGTCCTGTTGCTTCAGACACCTTACATTTTATACATACCTTGGCCGATAAAGTGCCGGGTTCGGTTAGAATTACAGATACTATTTGGTGGGGCGGCGATTTTGAAATACTTAAAAAACTAATAAACAACCATGAAGCTAACTATGAGCAGGTAAAGTTTTTTGCCGGTTATTCAGGTTGGTCTCCAAACCAATTAGAGGGGGAGATTGAGGAGAATTCCTGGATTGTAACCGAGATTGACGACGGTATGATTATGAGCAATAACGCGGATGACATATGGAAAAAAAGCATGGAAAGTCTGGGTGATGTTTATAAAACATGGTCGGGTTTCCCCGAAGACCCTTCATTTAATTAGTTCATTATCAACAGTAATATAAACACTATACGTCTAACAGCTGTTAATCTATCAATCATCTAATTTTTAATCTCTATTGTTTGGAATAATAAAGGCCGCTCAATATTGAGCGGCCTTTATTATAATATAGTGTTTTAATAGCTTAGATGTTCTTATTAACGAAACGGTAATGCGAGCCAAAGCGCTCAAAAGCAGCCTTATCTAACTCTTCTTGGTGGTTGGGGTGCGCAATAGATATTATCATCTTTGCTCTCTCCTGCATTGTTTTTCCGTAAAGGTTAACAGCACCATACTCTGTGGCAAACCAGTGCATATTGGCGCGGGTTGTTACAACGCCCGAACCAGGTAACAAAATGGGCGATATCTTCGACATGCCTTTAGCAGTTACCGAAGGCATAGCGATGATGGGTAAACCTCCCTTTGAATAACCAGCACCACGAATAAAGTCAATCTGACCACCTACACCCGAATAATGCGTTGTTCCAATCGAGTCGGCACAAACCTGACCTGTTATGTCAATGGCCAAGGCAGAGTTTATAGCTGTTACCTTATCGTTTTGACGGATAATATTTACACTGTTGGTGTGTCTAACGTCCATCATGGCTACCATGGGGTTATCATCGATAAAGTCGTACAATTTTTTGGAACCCATTAAAAAGGAAGCTACCATTTTACCTTGGTCTATCTGCTTACGCTTTCCGTTTACTACGCCCGACTCTACCAATGGAAGTATTCCGTCGGCAAACATTTCGGTATGAACACCCAAATCCTTGTGGTTACCCAGCTGCGCTAAAACTGCATTAGGGATACCACCAATACCCATTTGCAAACAAGCGCCATCCTCAATAAGAGCAGCGACATGTTTACCGATGGCAATGTCTATTTCACTAAGTTCTCCCATCTCGTGGGCGTAAAGTGGGCTGTCGTCTTCCACAAAATAATCGATCTCACTCATGTGAAAGATAGCGTCGCCCCATGCACGTGGCACGTTGGGGTTAACCAAAGCAATAACCGTATCGGCACATTCAATAGCAGCCTTAGTGGCGTCAACCGAGGTGCCCAAGGATACAAAGCCGTGCTTGTCGGGTTTGGATACCATCACCATGGCCACGTTAACTTTTAAATAGCCTTCGCGGATTAATTTTTGTGTCTCGCTTAAAAATGCGGGGATGTAATCGGCATACCCGGCTTGCGTTTGCTTGCGGAGATTTCCACCAACAAAAAACTGCTCTGAAACGAAAATCCCTTCGAACTCAGGATCAGCAAAATCTACCTTGTTCTCAATGTGGATGTGTTGAAGTTTTACATCGTAAAACTCTTTGTTGCGGCCACGGTTAACCAAAGCCTTGATAAGTTTGACAGGGGTTACGGCCACACTGCTAAAATGGATTCTGTCGCCCGATTTAACCACCTTTACAGCTTCTTCTGCACTTACACTTTTATACTGCATGTTATTTTATATTAGAGATATTTTTCTTTAATTAAAAATTAGGTGCAAAAGTATAATATTTTAATCATATTGTAGGTTTTAAATTTAGTATTGTACAACATGTTTAGTTACGAAAAAAATGATGTGTTTGAAATTAGTTTTTGGTAACCTATAACTAGGTTTTGTGAGACTACTTGGTCTTAGAATTCGATTGGTTGTAGTTTTTTATTTAAATCAGCTCTTTTTAAGTGTTTAATGAGTCTGCTAAAAATGTAGAAATGACTGATAACGTTTATTACACCAATGGTTGTAAAAGCCCACCACATAGTGCCTAAATCGTAGTTATAGAATTCAATGGCAAAAACTTGTGGGAATGCAACTACTAGATCTGTAAAGCCTACTATATTGAAAACCCAGGCTAGTGGAATAGCATATTTCCATTTGTTCTTCAAGGCAAAAGCGGTAATTACTGCTAGAATCGCTGTGCTATAATCCCAAATACCTACTGTAAAAGCCAAGTCGTCTGGGAAAGCATCATAGACTTGCGTATCTACCATGAAGACCATGCCCAAATACCGCAAACCATGAATGAGCACCATTGGCACAAGGGCATCGTAAATACTAAGCTTGAATAGTCGTGGAAATACAAACCATTTAAAGGCGAAATAGAAAGTGAGCAAGCCCGCAGTGGCTTGCATGTTAAAGATGATGAAATTGTCCATGATAAATAATTATTAGGTTTATTTATTGTTGGAAATTTGAAGTGCTTTGATGGCAGAAATCCCAGCTAGGATGGTTATTCCAATACGAATCCAATGAAAAATGATCCATCCTTGTAGTTTGCTGGAGGCTTCAGCTGCGCTGTATTTTAACTCTATAAAATCCAAATTCATAGGCAGATGATAGACAGCTGTCTGGATATTGACGACTAGCAATGCTGCAAATGCAATAATCCAAAAACGCCTAGCGGATTTATTTTCTTTCGTTAAAAAAATCATCCATATAGTTGCAATAAACGCAGGCATCAATGTGGCTGCTGTAGGACCTAATAAAAGTGGAAAATCCACTTTGAAGGATTCCATAAAGGCCATAGGATCTAGTGATTGCCAATAGATTGCATAGCTAAGGCCAATGTTGATCATGTTGCCCGCGAGGGCTCCAACACCAATGATTGAAATGTAAGGTAGGATCTTTTTCATGTTTCTATTTATTAGGAATAGCTGGTTTGTTTAATTGTTTAAAGATGAACTTTGGCGCTAAGCGGCTCATTAGCTTAAGCTGTTTTGAAAGACCTGGTGTGATTTCTTCTTTACCATTGGTGTAGTCTTTCCAGAATAGTTCTGCGAGCTTTTCAGGAGGCATCGGTTTCAAGTTGTCATCTTTCAGGTCAGCGTCTTTTGACAACTTTGTGTCTACCACGGGTGGTAAAAGTTCCACTACTTTGATATTATGAGGTTTCAGTTGAGGTCTAATGGCTTGTGTCCACAAATGCACCGCGGCTTTGGTTCCAGAATAAACAGGTGCCTGAGCAAATGGTACGTAGGCCAATCCGGAAGAAACATTGATTAGTGTGGCGCTTTTACTTTTTTTGAGCTGCGGCAAAAAGTAATACAACATGCGAATTGGCGCATGATAATTGATTTCAATTTCCTCGAATTGCTTTTGCAAATCGTTGTTCTCGTTAGCTGTGTCTAGTAAAAGCATGATGCCTGCATTGTTGACCAATACATCTATTCCTCCAAATTCGGTCTGAATTTGATCTACTAAAGACTTTACGTCTTCTTCTTTGGTCACATCACTTTGGTAGATGTGGATCTGAGGAAAGTCAGTCTTTACTTTTTCGAGTTTCGCAAGGTTTCTACCTGTGACGATCACCGTGTTACCGTGTTCCATAAATTTTTGAGCGAGTGACAATCCGATACCGGAACCACCACCTGTTATAAGTACTTTTTGTTTTGATTGATTCATTCTAAGTCGTTTGTTGTTGTTTAAAGTGCGCCTTCATTCAGCAGTTTGGTGTGAATCCAAAATATGATGGAGGTTGGAACCTGTTCTATGGAAAACGACCCTTCGGCACGGACACGGTGGACAAGCCAAAAAATTCCAATCCCAATTAGCATCACAGCCGATATGATGCTAGCCCATATGGCTGTTTTAAAGTGTCTTGGTAGTCTCTTGTCTACTAATATAAAGGCCACTGTTTGTCTCTTTTTTATTTAGACAAGAAGTTTTTCAATGTGTGAACACTTTGAGAAAAAAAATTACTTACTGATTATCTAGCCAAATGACCAGACAGCATTTGTAGCCTTATCACAGTATTCCCACATCTTTTTTCTTAAAACTGGGTCAAAAGCAAATTTCCGATTGTACTCCTTAATAATCTTAGGATTGCCATTAAATCCTGTGAGTCCATCAGGGCCAATAAAACTTCCGTCAGGTATGGTTTCGTCTAATACGGCTCTCAGGCTAGATAGTGCACCTTGAGAAGGCGTCATCATAAAGATCCTTTTTACACTTCTAAATATATTGGAAATAAATCCTTTTGAAACATCGAATAGTGGTGTAGCCGTTAAGCCTGGGTGAGTGGAAATTACTTTGATTTTATGGTCAAGCTTTGCTTTTTTGATGAGTTCGCGGAGTTCATCTCTAAATTGAACAGCAGCTATTTTTGATAAACCGTAAACTTCCCATGCATCATATTTCTTCTCAGCGTTTAAGTCATCCCATATATTTTTATCGCGCACTGTGCCACTTGCAGAAGACGTTGTGGATACGACAATAGACGAAGGTGCCTCCTTTATTTTTCTAATTAATAAGGACGTGAGTAGGTGATGTCCCAGCACGTTGGTAGCCATTTGTAATTCAAAGCCATCTTTAGACACTTCTCGATTGGGTAAAGCCATTATGCCGGCATTTAAAATGAGCCCATCTATGGAGGGTACTTTCGAATCCTCGTTGATCTTTTCAGCGAATTCTTTAACGGATTCCAAAGAAGAGATATCTAATGGAAGTGTAGAGAAACCACTAAGATCATCTTGGTCTGTTTGATATTTGGCTAGGGCTTTGTGGGCTTTTTCAATGTTTCTGTTTCCCGCTATTACAGTTGCTCCTCTTTTCGCTAATTGATAGGCCAATACAGTGCCAATGCCTGAACTAGTTCCTGTAATTACATATGTTTTACCAAAGAGGTTGGTAGGTAAGTTTTGTTCTGTCCAATTATTCATTTTTCGTTGACTTTACTGCTATTCGCAATTCTTAAATGGATTCGTTTGTTCGCTTTTTTGGGATGAGTAAAAGCATAAAAAACCTCTTTGACTGATTAGACAAAATGTTTTTCAATGTGTGAATACTCTAGCGAAAAAAAGTCAATTTAAGTTCAAACGTTCACGCCAATTGGGACTTTCTAGAATAACGTCTAAGAAATTCTTTTTCTCAAATGTGGTTTTGTAGCTGTGGTCTCGGTGCAACTGAGTATAAAGTCTCTCTGACTCATCTACCAAATAGTTTGCATCGGGTTCAATGACTTCTTGAAATGTGGCGTATTCCTTTCTGTTAAAGAGTAAGTCTTTGGCGTTAACCATACCGTGTTCGAGCGCTACCGTTACTTTTTTGTGGCAACGGCAAGGGTTGGCTTTGTTTACCAATCCACATTTATTGAGCATGAAGTTGTGCAGCTGCCTGCGCGCATTACTCAATTTTTTGCGGTAATTGTCGGGAGATATTTCCATGATTTCTGAACCCACGTTGTGGTCCGCATTAAAAATATCGCCAATGATGTAAATGAGGCGTTGCTCTTTTGTTAAACAAAGGAGCATGCCAGATAGACATTGCAGGCGAACTTCTCGGATTTCTTCTTTTTTCAGCTCCTGCTCTTCCAAGGAGATATCAACACTGCCGCTGGCATCAAGCATGTTGCCTAAATCCTCAAAATTGTCAGCGAACATATTGCTTGGCTTTTTCTGGTCGTTTAAAAAATGATTCCGCACAATTCTGTACGCCCAGGTTCTGAAAGAGCTTTCTCCTTTAAACGAACTGAGATTAGCAATTATCTTCAAAAGTGATTCTTGCGTCAAGTCCTGCGCCTTGATCGGATCTCCTAGCATCTTCCAAGCGATATTGTAAATGAAAGGCTGATGCTTTTGAATCAGAAGGTTCAATGACTTTTTGTTGCCAACTAGAATTTCACCTACCAGAGTGCTGTCGGGAGTTTCGCTAGAATAAGATGTTGAGAACGGGTTCATTTATGTTTTTTTAATTCTGACTAACGTTCTGCTGGATGAAGTGTAAGGGGCTTTTACGAGCAAACCCTTCAAACCTTACAGAGCCAAAGCTTTTATTTTGTTTAACTTATTTATTTCAAAAGCCAATTATAAATCATGAACACCATAAAAAACAAATACCTTGTTCATAAATCAAAGATTTGGCGGTGTTTGTTTCCTTTGCAAAGCTCCAAAAAACCACGAAATTCCTTATGCTTTATGCCAGTGTGTGCCCTGCACACAGCCGGAAGTTGTTGAAAAAGTTTAAAAATACAAACTATCTTCAATAAACCAAAGGCTGAAGTGTATTTTATGCAGAGGGTTCACCCTGTGGAATAGCTTGCTAATATTCCACCGGGTAAAGTCCTTCTGAATCTAGTTCGGAATAGGCTATCACGGGCGGAAGTAACGCTCCGAACCGTTAGCAAGTGGCAAGCTCGCCAAGGGTGACCTTGGGAGTGAAGGAAGCCAAACGGCAAACTCCGGTACTGACGGACAGAAACCGCATATGAGG
>JAGXIO010000148.1 GCA_024635555.1 Saccharicrinis sp. | reverse complement strand
TCGAGCAGGTCATCGACGAAGAATCAAACGATTAAATTTAAAACGCAAAGTCGCAAAGAATAAACCCTGAAAGGGTTACAGCAATAGCCCGGGGTTGAGCGATCCGCCAGCAGCCAAAAGCCAGCACTCAATGACCAACAAGGCCAATTAAATGACTACCAATGACGAACGCACGACCCCACGAACGCACGAGGGTACGCACCCTGCGACCGAAGGGAGTCCCGATGCAATCGGGAGAATTTGGAATTTAATCTCTTTTTCCTCCCACCAAAAGCATGAATTTGAAAATTATAGTAACTTTGTCGGCTAGCTTAAATGCGACGATATAACTAGCAAATTGAAAAATAAATTGACCAGGAAGCAAGAAGCATAGAACCAATAAATAGAAATTCATTACATGAGCAATATTCTTTATGCCATACAAGCCGCCATTAAAGCCGGACAGGAAATCCTGAAAATATATGATGACCCGAATGCCGATTTCTCTATTGAGAAAAAGGCGGATCAATCACCGCTGACCATTGCCGATCGAATCAGTCATAACGTGATTAGCGAATGGCTGCGGCAAACCAACATCCCGGTACTCAGCGAGGAGGGAAAAGACATTCCCTATGCCGAACGCTCTCAGTGGAAGCAATTTTGGCTGGTCGACCCCATTGATGGGACCAAAGAATTCATCAAGAAGAATGGCGAATTTACTGTCAACATTGCGCTGATTGAAAATAACCTACCCATTGCCGGGGTCATCTATGTCCCGGTTAAGGAAGACCTTTACTGGGGACTTGTTGGACAGGGAGCCTGGAAAATAAAAACCAACCAGCTACCTGAAAGCCTCGACGAATTAACCCAACAGGCACAACAACTACCCATTGAGCAAAGCCGCACCAATTACCGGGTCGTAGGTAGCCGCTCATTTATGACTGCTGAAACCGAGAACTTCATTAATCAATTAAGAATACAATACCCCGATTTGGAGATTGTTTCAAAAGGAAGCTCCCTGAAAATATGTATGGTAGCCGAAGGCGAAGCAGATATTTACCCACGCTTTGGGCCAACCATGGAATGGGACACCGCCGCCGGACAAGCCCTGGCAATGGCAGCTGGAAAGCAGGTGAACCTAACCGACAAGCAAACACCACTGAGCTATAACAAAGAGAATCTGCTGAACCCGTTTTTTATTGTACACCAATAGGCTAGCCTTTGCTTAGCCAGTCATCCTGAACTTGTTTCAGGATCTCCATTTACTTAAGACATGCAACTGTTACACCGTTTAACAAACCAGATCATGAGCAACATTCATCCCGTATTCGACCGGATCATTCCTCGGGCCACAAAAGAAGACCGTTTAAAACAACGGGCCAAAGTCATTTGGTTTACCGGGCTTTCCGGCTCCGGAAAAACCACCCTCTCATCTGCCCTCGAAAAAGAACTGTTTCGTTTGGGCTTTTTTACCCAGATTTTGGATGGCGACAATATCCGCTCCGGCATTAACAGCAACCTGGGATTTTCCGATATCGACCGTACCGAGAATATCCG
Organism: Saccharicrinis sp.; assembly: GCA_024635555.1. Taxonomy (GTDB): domain Bacteria; phylum Bacteroidota; class Bacteroidia; order Bacteroidales; family Marinilabiliaceae; genus Saccharicrinis. Next base: position 11,042 of record JAGXIO010000148.1, on the reverse strand, counting down.
GCGCATTGCCGAAGTGGCTAAGCTGATTATGAACTGCGGCGTGATTACCATCTGCGCTTTTATAAGCCCCACCAAAGAAATCAGGCAAATGGCCATCGACATTATTGGCAAGGAAAATTTTATCGAAGTTTTTGTCAATACCCCCATTGAAGTATGCGAGCAACGCGATGTAAAGGGACTGTACGAAAAAGCACGCGCCGGACTCATCAAAGACTTTACCGGGGTGAACGCCCCCTTCGAAGCGCCTGTGGATGCTGATATTATCATTGATACTTCGACCCTGCCACTAAAAGCAGCCATCAAACAAATCATTCAAGTCGTGAAACCACAATTGGAATACTAAAACAATCCCTGCATCAATTCACAAAAGAATGCATGCTAAAATTCCTGAAAAATAAGCTATCGTTGCTGGATGAGCACACCCTCGAGGTAGTGCGTAAATCTTCGTCCTCAATGGTGGTGAAGATTACGGGTATGGCGGCTGCGTTTGCAGTAAGCATTATATTGGGTCGCACCATTGGGCCCGAGGGGCTGGGTATTGTCAACTTAGCAAACCAAGTAGTAGCAATTGTTTTAATACTGGGCATGCTGGGCATGAACAATGTGATTTTAAAAGAAGTTGCCATTGCTTACGAGCGAAAAGACTGGCAGCATGTGGCCAATACCATGTTTACCGCTTTCCGCATAAACATTCCACTGGCACTAATTTTTAGCGTCGGTTTTATTCTTTTAACACCCTGGCTTACCGAAAACTTTTTTAATGAGCCACAGTTAAAAGTTCCGCTCATCATCGCTTTAGCGGTCATTGTTCCGCAGGTAGTCTCGCGTATCTTTGCTTCAGGAGTTAATGGCTTTCGTAAAATATGGCAAAGCAGCCTTGTAAACGACACATTAAGTTCGGGGGTAGTAGCCTTAGGACTGGTTGTATTATTACTTTTAAAAATTGAAATAACTGTAATAAATGTAGCGATTTTATATGCTGTTGGGCGCGTTACTGTAACATTTGCAGTAGGCACTTACTGGAAACATTTGTTTAACTTTATTGGTAAACGAACCCCTCAAAGCCGTTCTATGTTAAAAGTAGCTTTTCCGCTTTTGGTCGTATCTGCAACAACTACGATCGCAAGCAATGCTGACACATTGATGTTAGGTTGGTTAAGTGATACACGTGAAGTCGGATTTTACAGTGTGGCTGCCAGATTAGGTCTGTTAACAAGCTTTTTTCACATGCTTACGGTTTCGACATTAACACCGAAAATTGCAGCCTTATTTGAACAAAATAAAAAAGCTGAACTGCAAACCATGGTGCAACAAGTAACGAAAGGGCTTGGATTTATCGGTTTGGCTAGTATTTTTGTGTTTTATTTTGGAGGAAACTTATTTCTGCAGTTTTGGGGCAAAGAGTTTACAAAAGCATACTGGCCTTTGATTGTAATTGCTATTGGACAATTTTTTAATATTGGTACGGGAGCTACCGGGGTCATCCTAATAATGACAGGCTATGAAAAAATTGTCGGATACATTACTGTTACAACACTAATTATGAATTTAGTCTTAAATTACATACTTATACCTCAACTAGGTGCAACCGGAGCGGCATTGGCAACTGCCTCCTCTATGACACTAGAAAACATAGTGAAATTGATTGTGGTTTATCGCAAAACAGGAATAATAACAATCCCATTAATCCCAAAGAGATGAAGAATATTATTAAAAAGTTGATAACAAACAAAATTTCGGACCGCAAAACAGGACGAAATATTGATATTTATTGTGATGACATTTTTCTTGTATCATACCCAAAAAGTGGAAACACTTGGTTAAGATTTTTGCTAGGGAATATAATCTACGAAAATGTAGATTTTTCAAATATGGAAAAATTTGTCCCTGACATATATATCGTCAATAATAAAAAACTAAAAGCAATTCCAAAGCCAAGAATATTAAAAAGCCATGAATACTTTCATCCGAAATATAAAAAGGTAGTTTACATTGTCAGAGATCCTAGAAGTGTGGCAGTTTCATACTATCACTATCAAATAAAATTTAAAAAAATAGATGAAAAATTCCCTTTCTCCGAATTTTTAGTAAACTTTATAGCTGGGCACTACGATTCATTTGGAACCTGGAGCGAAAATATTGAAAGTTGGCTTGCAACAAGTGAGGCCGATACAGACAAATTCATTCTAGTTCGTTATGAAGACTTAAAGGTCTCAACTTACGAACAACTAAAGACAATAACAAAATTCATTGGACTAAACATAGATGATGAAGTCATGAAAATCTCAATAAAGAAAAGTTCATTTGATAATATGAAAAGCAACGAAATACTTAACAAAACTAAAATACAAGTATTAAGAAATTCGAACATCGAAATGCCGTTTGTTCGGGCTGGGAAAATTGATGAGTGGAAAAGCTATTTTTCTGATAGTGATCATAGGCTATTAGTTGACAACTTCGGTGTAACGATGCAAAAATTAGGCTATATATTATGACTGGACTAATGATTAAGTTCTTAAAAAATCCTATTACATCATGGCTTAATTGGTATTTCAAAACAATTGGCATAAAGTGTAAAAACAGAGACAAAAAGCTTTATATAGGAAACTTATGTAGATTTCAGAACACATCATTTGGCAAATACAACACATTTTATCAGAACGTAAAGATAAACAATACAACGATCGATGACTTTGTCTATGTCTCGGACAATACGCTAATAAATAATGCTCGAATTGGAAAATTTTGCTCAATTGGCCCCAATGTACTAATTGCACCCGGCAAACATCCGACTCATTACATTTCTACATTTCCCGCGTTCTTTTCAGCTAAAAATCAATGCCAGATCTCGTTTTGCAAACAGAGTTCTTTCCTCGAGACAGAAAATGTGACTATTGGGAACGATGTTTGGATTGGTGCAAACGCTATAGTATTGGATGGCTCAACGATTGGAGACGGTGCAATAATTGCAGCAGGATCTGTTGTTACAAAGGACGTTCCTCCATATGCTATAGTCGGTGGAGTCCCTGCACAAATCATTAGGTACCGATTTAATCAGAAAACAATTGACAGTTTACTTAGACTCAGTTGGTGGAATAACGATATCGAATGGATAAAAACAAATTCGAATTACTTCAATTCACCAAATGAATTTCTAAACCATTTTGGAAAATGAACATTATAGACAAGACATGGGTTGTATTTTAAGTATAGTGATTCCAAGTTACAATTGTGGAAAAAATATTCAAAATGCTTTGACTAGTATCTATACCCAGGACATCGCAAAAGAATTTGATTTTGAAGTTTTGATAATGGACGGATTATCTTCAGATAATACTTCTCGAATTGTCGAAGCCTTTGCGGAAGAAAATCTAGCTAACAATTTACATTTCTTTAGCGAAAAAGACACTGGAGTATATGATGCTATGAACAAATCACTTACGCATGCTTCCGGAAGCTACATTTATTTCATGGGAGCAGACGATATATTGCTACCTAATATTCTTTCTGAAATTTCACCGCTATTGAGATCTCAAAGTACTGTTTACTATGGAAACGCCTTTTTCCCAAAAAGGGGAATCATATACGACGGCAAATTCAATTCTTATAAAATAGCAATCCGAAATATTTGTCACCAAGCTATATTCTATCCTAGAAAAGTATTTGAAGTTTATAGATTCAACAAAAAATATAACATTCTTGCTGATTATGCTCTAAACTTAAAACTTTGGGTGGATAAAAATTATACGTTTAAATATATACCACAGACGATCGCTGTTTTTAATGATTATTCTGGAATCAGCAAAACACATGTAGATATCAATTTTGAAAATGATAAATTCGAATTAATAAAGAATAATTTCAAGCTATCAGTTGTATTTTACATGAGGCTTAGAAGATTTGCATACACTTTATCAAAGAATTTATTAAAAAAGCGATGAATACTTTTTACAATCAGTTGTTAAACAACCCATTTGATTTTGTCCTAATTCAGTTACTCTCAGTAACAATTTACTATTTCTTATTTAAAAGGTATATTTTTTCATTATTCGATCCCCTTTTTCTATCCTTCATATTTTCATCGTTCGGCACGTCTGTTGTTTGCTTTTTACGCTTGACAGGAGAAATTAATACATTCTATTTTAATAGTTATCTTTTTACGCAGGTTGCCTTTATAGTAGGTTTCCTAATTATCCAGCCAATTTCAAAAGAGAATAGTTTCCAAAGCTCTTTCCGTAACATAAAAGATGATTTAAAAATAATAAAAATTCTTTACACAGTAAGTATATTCTTATTCATTGCAAGTCATATTATTTCATATTACAAACTGGGAGTTCCAATATTCAATAAATATGGCAGGCTAGCGACTTATACCTCTGGTGGTGGGTTTGGCATATTGAGTAGAATAATTTCTGTTACAAGACCTATTATACTTGTTTATACCTTACATAAGTACACTAATTCTAAGCTTAATCTAATTAATAAATTAGTTTTAGTGATATTTTTGGTTACAGCACTCTTGTCAGGAAGTAAATCCGCAATTCTACAAATTATATTCATTGCTGTTTTGTTTCAATATTTTCAATGGAAAAGCAACGTTAATCTAACCAAACTAGACAAATTAAGAAAAACCTTTGCCGTTTTTGCTCTAATTGGAGCAATTTCAATTATAAGTGTATCAACAATAAATCAAAGTAATGGAAATAGCTCTATTACTATTTTGATTTATCGTTTTATAAATGCAGGTGATATATACATGTACGCCTATACTAGTGACGTCCTTGATAGTATTCCAAATGCTTCTGGTTTTATAGCTATCTTTTCTGATTTTTTTGGTATTACCAGAATAATTCCATACGATCAATTACCTGATGCTCTAGGAATGCAGATATGGCAAACATATAACAATAATTTTAATTTCATTATGGGACCGAACCCACGCCATAATGTATTTGGTCTTCACTATTTTGGCTTCTATGGATCCATTATGTATTCATTCTCTATTGGTTTGTTAAGTAGTTTTTTTCGGAATTCCCTGTATAGAATTTTGCCTATGGGATTAATATCTTGTACAATCTACATTCTCTGTTCACCTCTGGTTGAACTGAGGGTAGATTCAACAATGCAATTAAGCGCCCTGACAAACATTACATTTATATTTTTTCCACTCCTAATATTTTCTGTTATTATTAATGAAATTCAAAAAAAAAGTCATCTCAAATTTGCCAGCAATACCAATATTCATAAAAAAACAACTTAATATAAACAAACATGTTTAATTTAGCAATACCATAACGAGTATTAATTGCAGCTCAAAAAAATTCTTACTAATTATTGTCTAACAAAAACGCTATTAAATGATTTCAGTCTGCATTGCTACATACAACGGTGAAAAATATATATACGAACAATTAACCTCAATACTATCCCAAATCTCAGAAAACGATGAAGTGATCATCTCTGACGATGGATCTACTGATAGGACTATTCAAATTATTAGGTCAATTAACGACAACCGAATAAGAGTATTTTACCATCAAAAGGAACATTTTTATAAATACACGCTAATTCGTAATATGAACTATGCGAGTCAGAACTTTGAACATGCATTGCAACAGTGCAGGGGAGATTTTATTTTTCTTGCTGATCAAGATGATATATGGGGCCAGGACAAAGTATCAACTTGTATGCAACAACTGGAAACATGTGATTTAATCTACCATAACTACTCTGAAATAAATGAATGTGGAGAAATAATTAAACAATTTCATTTTGAAAATGAGATACCTATAAAATCAACACTTTTATCAAATTATTTTCGACTACCATTTGCTGGTTGTTGTATGGCATTCAAATCCGACGTTTTAAATTACATCATGCCATTTCCTAAGCGGACAATTACTCATGACCAATGGATTGGGTTATCTGTCTTCAAAAATGGCAAGCTCAAATATATTAAAGAACCTTTGATTAAACGAAGATTCCATTCCTCCAACTCTTCAATGTATAATAAAAATGAAAATATCTTGACAAAGTTGAGATATAAGTATTTGATTTATTCCTCCAACTTATCAGTGTTAGTTAAATAATAAACATATTTATATGAAAGTATTGCAAATCGTTGGTGTTAACTTCAAACATGGAAATGGTATTACTGCTATCATTGATGAACTGGTCAAAGCACTCCTAAAGAAGGATATTCAAAGTGAGGTTATGTTACTTAAACCCACAAAATTAGAAGTGCCATACAGCGTGCATGCCTCAATCATAGATTATCATATATTCTTCACAAACAACCAATACGACCTAGTTGTATTTCATGGATTATTTTATAAAGAATACGTAAAAATTGGTAGAATATTGCGAAAAAAGAATACCCCTTACTTGATAAAGCCACATTCAAGTTTGATGAAATTATCACACAAAAAATCTTTTCTTAAAAAGAAAATAGCATTCGCGCTATACCTTAATTCATTTGTAAGAAAAAGTAACGCATTAGTATTTAGCAATGAGGAAGAACATATAAATTCCATTTTTAAAAAACACAAGTATTACTTAGAACCAAATGGTTTAAGTATAGACAAAACCTTAAAGCTGAAAAAAAATGACCACGAAGAAGTTAATCTGCTTTTCTTATCCAGAATTGACTTTAGGCACAAAGGAATTGACTTTTTAATAGCTGGTTACAAAAAATACATTGAAAGGACAAAGGGTGAAGTGGCTAAATTAACCATATATGGGATTGGCTCAGAAAAGCAAGAGAAAAAACTAGCAAAACTGATTAAAGATGTGCCGTCAATAACTTTTAACGGCCCTGCCTTTGGAAAAGAAAAAGAAAAGGTCTTAGAAAACAGTGACATTCTCATGCTAACTTCTAGATATGAGGGATTCCCTACAATTTTCATTGATGTATTGATGCGAGGTATACCCGTTATTGTTACTCCCGGAACAAATGCGGCCTATTTTCAAAAAGAAGGTGTTGGATGGTTGTGTAACTTATCTTCAAACTCAATAGCAAACGCTATTGAAAAAGCAGTGAACGAGTATACTAGCAATAAATCAGAGATTGCATTAACATGTAAGAATTTTGCGCTTCACAATTTCGATATTGAGAAGAATATTGAAATTACCATTGATATTTATAATACTGCCCTAAAATCCAATAATTAACTCATATTTTTATATTGCCTCTTAAATATAACCAAAACAATCTCAAATTCATGAATAAAAAAATTGCAATTATTGGAGGAAATGGTTTTATCGGTTCCAATTTGTCAAACTACTTCTTAAAGCGTAACATGGAAGTTAAAGTGTTGGATAAATTTATTAATAAAGATAAAATTGACAACACTAAACATTTAAATGTAAAATTCATTAAAAGCGATATAACAAATACCTCTGAACTCATAAATAATATTGGCGATTATGAAAATATCATTTGGCTGGTCCATACTTCTGTCCCGAGTAATAGCATGCTTGATTTGACTGGTGATCTATTTGCAAATTTAGACCCATTGGTGAGGTTTCTCATTAGAATTAAAGATACACCTAACATTGAACGTTTCGTTTTTCTGTCGTCTGGAGGCACCATTTATGGCAATCCTGAAAAACCAACCCCGATAGCCGAAAATCATTCAATAAATCCTATTTCAAATTATGGTATTACAAAATACACTCAGGAAAAATACATCAACCTATTGTTAAATCAAAGTCAAATTCAAACCTTTATTATAAGACCATCGAATGTATATGGTCCAAATCAAAATTTAAACAAACCTCAAGGAATTATTGGCCACGCTTTTAAAGCAGCGAATAATGGGCATCCAATTAATTTGTTTAATAATGGGCAAATCGTAAGAGATTTTCTTTTCGTAGATGATCTTTCTGAAGCAATTTTTCAGTGTTTGAATTCCAACTACAAAGCTTCGGTCGAATCCTATAATATAGGAAGTGAAATTGGAGTTTCAATAAAGGAGATAATTGATCAAATTGAAAAAGTCAGTAAACAAAACCTCAAAATTGTTCTTAAACCCGCACGCCCTTTTGATTGCAACTACAATGTACTCGATTGTTCAAAATTTAAATCAATTTATGATTGGGAATCCCAAACAACTATCAAAAAGGGCATCCAAACTGTTTACAATTGGCTTTTAAACACTAATAGTTGAGTTTATGAAACTATATCAAGACTACATAGAATACAAGGAACGATCAGGTTCAGCATTAAAACCACTTTTTAATCCTTGCTTCTATATTAATGTGAACTTTCGAATTTCTAATGCTTTGTTTAAAATCAAACTATTCCCAATTGCAAAAATCTTCTGGCTTCTAAACAGGATCCTTTTTGCTGTAGATATTGATCCAGGAGCAAAATTAGCCGGAGGTTTCTTAATTGTACATGGGATGGGAATTGTAATTGGAAGATATGCTGAAACAAGGGGGGCAGTTCGAATTTATCAAGGTGCAACAATTGGAGGGAATAATTTTAAAACAGCCACATTCGAAAATAAAACAATTAGACATCCTATAATTATGCCCGGCGTTGTTATTGGAATAAACTCTGCAATAGTAGGCCCCATTGTTATAGGAACAAATACGACTGTTGGCATTGGAGCTATTATCACCAAAAATATTGAAGATAACGTTACTGTTGTGGGAAACAATACAATACTCAAAAACAACTAAATGGAACAGTTAGTTTCTATTATTACACCATCATACAATTGTTCTGATTTTATTGAAGAAACGATAAATTCGATTATTAATCAAACTTATACCAACTGGGAACTCATAATCACAGACGATTGCTCAACAGACTCAACGGTCTCAAAGATTCAAAAATACGCACAAAAGGACAGTAGAATAAAGTTATCTCAACTTAAATCTAATTACGGAGCAGGCATTGCTCGTAACAACTCCATAAAAGATGCCGCTGGTCGTTATATCGCCTTTTGCGATAGTGATGATCAATGGACTCCGGACAAACTGGAGAAGCAAATTAAATTCATGCAAGAAAATGATCTGGCGCTTTCGTACTCAAGCTACAAAGTTATTGGAGAGGACGGAACGGATCAGAGAGAAGTCATGGCTCCACAGAGAGTAACCTATCGAACAATGCTAAGAAACAATTATATAGGCTGCTTAACTGCGGTGTATGATACTCTTAAACTCGGTAAGGTTTACATGCCGGAAATTAGGAAGAGACAAGATTGGGCATTGTGGCTATCGATTCTAAAAAAGACTCCTTATGCATTAGGTATACAAGAGAATCTGGCAATATATAGAGATCGAAGTACATCAATATCATCAAACAAGATAGATTTGATTAAATACAACTGGAATATATACAGACAAGTGGAAGGTTTTTCGAGGATAAAGGCGTCCTTTTACATTATTCAGTTCCTATTTTACTACCTCAAGAAAAAGCTATAATCATGAAGAACATCACCCTTATCGGTGCTTCCGGCTTTGTCGGGACCCGTTTAACCGACTTAATCAAAGACGAATTTCAAATCAAAATATTCGACAAACAACAAAGCCCGTTTTTCCAGGGCTTAACGACTCTTGGCGATGTGAGAAACCAAGCGGAGCTTAACAATGCGCTTCAAGGACAGGAAGCGGTGGTATTGCTTGCCGCCGAACATCGCGACGATGTCTCCCCCACTTCCTTGTATTACGATGTGAATGTACAAGGAACCAAAAACGTGTTGGAGGCAATGGATAAGAATGGTGTAAAGAACATCATCTTTACCAGTTCGGTAGCGGTATATGGCCTCAACAAGCAAAACCCGAACGAAGAGCATCCAGCCGATCCGTTTAACCATTACGGCAAAAGCAAATGGCAAGCCGAGGAGGTGTTGCAGGAGTGGCTAAACAAAGATCCTGACAACCGTTCACTCACTATCATCCGCCCAACGGTTATTTTTGGTGAGCGTAACCGCGGCAATGTGTACAACCTGCTCAAGCAAATCGCTTCAGGCAAATTTCTAATGGTTGGAAAAGGCACCAACTTTAAATCGATGGCCTATGTGGGCAATATCGCCGCATTTATAAGCTACCACTTAAAAAACAGCAAGCCGGGCTATCAGGTATTCAATTACATCGATAAGCCCGATTTAAATATGAATGACTTGGTGGCACAGGTAGAGAAAAGCCTGGACAAACACATTCCATCCACTCATTTTCCCTATTGGCTGGGCATGCTCGGTGGCTTTGGCTTCGATGTCCTCAGCAAGTTAACGGGGAAGAAGTTTGCTGTAAGTTCAGTTCGTGTCAAGAAGTTTTGTGCCACCACACAGTTCGATGCCTCCAAGGCTCACAATTGCGGTTTTAAAGCTCCCTACACCTTAGCCCAAGGATTGCACAACACCTTGCATTACGAATTCATCAACAAAAACAAAGACGGAATCACCTTCGAGTCGGAATAAGCTACTGCCTAAGCTGGTAAGTCCGGCCACTGACGGATGCAATCCCATGACTCCAAAGCCTTTCCAAAATCGTTGGGTGTTTAAGTCAAGCGCCACGCCCTGACCTGTCAGCGTCGTCAGACCTGACAGCGTCACAAAAAAAGAAAGTACAATCACGGTCCGGAAAGTCGCTCCGCCCGCAAGCGTTCCGCTAGTCCCCCAGTTCGCCGCAGGCGAAAGCAGCGCGAGCCGTCAAAAGCTGGTCCCTGTGAAATCAGGATCGCCCGGGCCAGCGTTGGCGGGAAGGATTTTTGGCGGGTATCCCGGGTCGTGCCCCGGAAAGAAAAAATCCTGATGCGGGGAGAAGGATTACTTTGACAAGATTTTTCCCTCCTTTTCATCAACTGGAAAAGGAGGTGGAAGTATAGAGCTAATAGCAAGCAGAATATCACTGCCGTAAATTCACCGAACTACCCTTCGTTTGAGCGAAGCGCTAACTACCTGTCCCGATGAAGATCGGGAAGGGGTGCGCATTCTGTTTTATCTGGACACCCATTCCGGTTTTATCCGGACACTTTTTAGGTCTGCGATTTTTTCAAAAATAGGTATTATTTTTTTACTGTTTTGCGATCATCT
>JAGXIO010000147.1 GCA_024635555.1 Saccharicrinis sp. | reverse complement strand
TAAGCATGGGTATTGAACTTGATTCCTCTGGAACCGTAAAAGGATTTTTTCACCGCACCTGGCTGGCCACAAAATCTACCTTTAGCAGTGACACCAGCGAAAAAGTACTTGAGGAAAGTATGTATGGCGAAAAAGCAGCCGCGGATGTGTATAACAAAGTATTGGCTGATCATGAAATACCTGCATTTTTAAAGGAAAGGCTTGAAGAACAACAACGGTTGGTTAAGGTAGCCATACAACAGCTCAACGGATTAAAAAAAGAAGTCTAATCAAAATCAACACAACAATGAAAAATTTAAAAGGTAAAAAAATAGCCATAATTTCAACGGATGGTTTTGAAGAATCGGAACTTTTCGAACCCAAAAAAGCACTTGAAAATAGCGGTGCCCATATTGATATTGTGAGTTTGGAAAGTGGTGTTATTAAAGCATGGAAACATGGAGAATGGAGTAAAACCATTGCCGTTGATGTAACATTGGATAAAGCAAAGCAACAAGATTATGATGCGTTGGTTATTCCGGGTGGGGTAATTAACCCCGACAAGCTTCGACGCGAAAAGAAAGCTGTAGAATTTGTAAAGAGCTTTTTTACAAACAACAAGCCAGTTGCCGCTATTTGTCATGGACCCCAACTGCTAATTGAAGCAGAAGAGGTTAAAGGAAGGAAAATGACCTCCTTTTTCTCCATCAAAACAGATTTGCAAAATGCAGGTGCCATCTGGGTTAATCAGGAGGTAGTGGTAGACAAGGGATTGATTACCTCACGAAATCCTAACGATCTAGAAGCTTTTAGCAATAAAATAATTGAAATAGTTGCAGATTAAATTTTAAAGTCATGCCAAACAAATCAACAGATTCGCGGATAAAAAATCCGGAGCAATACGAAGCTTTGCGCGACAAAGGATATAGCAAGGAGAAATCGGCGCGCATAGCCAATACACCAGATTCAGGAACCAAAGGCGGACATAGTAAACCGTATGAGCAGTGGACAAAAAAGGAGCTGTACGAAAAAGTTAAGCAGGTAGGCATTGATGGACTCAGCAAAATGAGTAAAGATGAATTGATTCACGCACTAAGAAACAATTAAATAGAGCGAAACTCTACATGTGATAATCAACCCAACTCACGGATGGAGTTTGGGCTAGGTTGTCACAAACAGAGATATTACTTATCATTTAAAGATAGCTATCTTACGATGAAACAGTTATTTATTTAAATTTATGACCAATGGTAAAACCATACCGCCATCCTTAGTTTACATCAACGACTTTTTGAGGGGATACAAACGAGTTAGACAGGACGATGAGTTTATTTATCAGACTTATTTAGGAAAACCTATCGAAAACGAAAAAACCATCACCCGAATTAAAAATATAGTGATACCACCCATGTGGAACGAGGTATGGATTTGTAGCAAACCTAAAGGCCATATACAGGCTACAGGCATTGATGCTAAAGGTAGGAAACAATATCTGTATCATGCGGTTTGGAGCGAATACCTGAACTATCAAAAATACAACGATCTGTTAAAGTTTTCGCAAAAGCTGCCCTTAATTCGCCAGCAGGTACAAAAAGATCTTCGTAGAAGAATATGGGGCAAGGAAAAAGTTCTGGCATTGGCCATAAAATTAATGGATGAGTTGTTTTTGCGCGTGGGTAACAAATTTTATAAGGACGAAAATGGCACCTTTGGTCTAACCACCTTACGCAAAAAGCATCTGCAAGAAGAAAAAAAACACTTGCACTTAAAATACATGGCCAAAAGCGGAAAGCTAAGGCAAATAACAGTTAACCACCCCACCTTGCGCAGGATGCTAAAACAATGTTCGGAGCTTCCAGGTTACGAGTTGTTTAGATATAAAAACGGAAAACATTACGTAACTATTGATTCGCGCGAAGTTAATGAATATCTTCGGAAGGCTTCTTCGTCGCATATTACCGCAAAAGATTTTAGAACATGGGGCGGAACGGTGTTGGCAGTGAAGTTTGAGCCATTGGCCAGAGAAACGGTGGAAAAAAATCCTCGAAAAAAACTGGAAACAACTTTGGTGCGTTTAATTGCTAATAAATTAAATAACACCGTGTCTGTTTGCCGTAAATACTATGTGCATCCACGGGTATTACAAGCCGTACTAAACGGCGAAACGGATAAAATGCAGTTACCCCTTAAAAAGTCGCTTAACAAAAAATGGTATAGCGAGGAGGAACTTAAAGTAATTGGGATATTAAAAAGAGAAAAGGAATAATGAGCCTACGTAAAATGATTGTCCCTATTTTTGTTGTGATGGCTTTGTGCGCATTCCAATTGGCAAGTGCACAAGTACCTACAACAAAAATTGACAGCTCGTCGGTTTATGATAAAATAGATTCCCTAGCCCAACAAAACAAAACGGTGAAAATGCTTCAAAACCTGCTGATTAAAAATGATGAAGAAAAAAAATCGGTAAGTAACAGAAGAGAAAGATCAGGTCAAGTAAATTACGATAAGTACAAGGGCAAGATAATCAGACATGTTTATATAAAAACATACGACCCATTTTCCAGCTCTGTTGATGATACAACCAGGACGGATGAAAACTTTTTGCAAAAAACAGGAAATACCCTACACCTAAAATCCAAACAAAAAACCATTAAAAATTTATTGCTTTTGCAGGAGGGTGCACCTTTTGATCCTTTGCGTGCCAAAGAGTCGGAAAGATTAATCCGAGGAAAGGATTATGTTCGCGACCTTTTTTTTAGCGTGGAGCCCGCACAGGATAATCCAGAGCAAGTGAATATCTATATTCGCGTATTGGATATGTGGAGTATTTTACCGCAAAGACCTGGGAATAATATTGTTTTAACTGATAGAAATTTTTTAGGACTCGGACACCAGTTTAAACACACTTTTAACAATCAGGATAAGTATTACGGCATCGACTACGTGGTTTCCAACATTGGTTCAAGTTATATTAGTGGAGGTGTAGGACTTGGTGTAGATCATCACGGTCATGTTAACCGTAGGCTGAGTTTCAACCGCCGTTTCTTTTCGCCTCTGACCAAATGGGCCGGGGGGATAAGTATTTCGTTCGACTCACATAGCGACACCGTGGGCATTAACCCGTCACCCTCCGACGCCCGACAGTTTGCCATAAATGCCCAGGATTTATGGGGTGGGAGTTCCATACAACTTATAAAGGGCAATAGTGAATATTCGCGCTCCACAAATCTTATTTCTGCGGTTCGGCTCTTACGTGTGCGATACCCTATAAAGCCTTTGTTTAATGCTGTTGATGCATTCATTTTCGACAGCGAAGATTTTTATCTGGGAAGTTTGGGCATTTCAACCCAACAATTTTTGAAGGAAAAGTATATCTTTAAATTTGGAACAACCGAAGATTTGCCCATCGGAAAGGTTATCAATATAACCACGGGATATCAACTTAAAGGCAATAGGGAGCGCACGTATTGGGGCGCACGTGTTTCGTTTGCAGAATATCATCCCTGGGGTTACTTGAGTAGCCAGCTTGAGTATGGGTCTTTTTTTAAGTCATCAAAATCGGAGCAGGGTGCCATTTCGATGGGTATAAACTACTTTACACATCTAAAGCAAATGGGGAAATGGCGGTTTCGACAATTAATAAAGTCCGATCTTACCATCGGAATAAACCCCTTTGCCACAGATAGCTTAACCATCAACAGCGATGTGGGATTAGCAGGATTTAGCAGCTCAAACTTGTGGGGTACTCGTCGCGCAGTAATTACGCTACAAACACAATCGTATGCCCCTTTCAATTTTTTAGGTTTCCGTTTCGGACCTTATGTTACGCTGTCGGGCGCATTACTGGGCAACGATGAAGATGGGTTTAAAAATAGCAAACTTTATACGCAGTTTGGCTTGGGCGTGCTCATCCGAAACGAAAATTTGGTATTGAACACCTTTCAAATATCCTTGGCTTTTTATCCATCCATGCCAGGCCAAGGAAATAATATTTTTAGGTTTAACTCGCTTCGTAGCACCGATTTTGGTTTTAATTATTTTGTCATTGGAAAGCCAAATACGGTAGTTTTTCAATAAAAAAATGTTAACAGCAAGATTTTACAAAAACATAAAGATTAAAATCATTGATTTATATTATATCTTATAACAGATTTTGATAAAAATAATTTATAAAAACATACAATATGGAAAAGCCAGCCAGCTCTAATCGGTTTGCAATTAGAGATTTACCTTCCTTATTAAAAGAAACTTTTAAGGCATGGAATGATGATGATCCCTGGAGGTTAAGTGCCGTGGTGGCCTACTATGCCATCCTCTCTTTACCTGCCCTGCTCATCATCATTATTAACACGGTTGGAGCCGTTTGGGGCGAAGATATTGTGCAAGGCAAACTTACCGACGAAATATCATCGGCCTTAGGAAATGATGCGGCGGAGTCAATCCAGTCCATCATTGCCAACACGCGCGGAGGAAACCAAAGTACTATTTCGACCATCATAGGAATAGCCACGCTACTTTTTGGTGCCACAGGTATATTTTATCATCTACAACTGTCGCTCAACCAAATATGGGATATAAAAGTCCGTCCCAAATCCAACATCAAAAAATTAATTTTTGATCGTGCCCGTAGTTTTGGTTTTGTACTTGTTATTGGTTTTTTATTGTTGGTAAGTTTTATACTCACTACGGCCATATCGGCTCTTAACAACTATATAAGTTTCATATGGGCTGATGCACTCGTTTACCTTTCATTTGTTACGGATATCATACTCTCCGTGGGTATTATTTCGGTATTATTTGCCCTGATGTTCAAATACCTCCCTGATGCCCAAATCCGATGGAAAACCGTTTGGAAAGGTGCTATTATAACCGCTTGTTTATTTGTTTTAGGCAAATTTTTGCTGGGTCTCTATTTCGGAAAAGCCGACCCTGGCTCAACCTATGGAGCGGCCGGATCGGTGATACTCATTCTCCTGTGGGTATCCTATTCGTGCCTTATATTGTTTTTTGGTGCCGAGTTTACCTTTATTTACGCCAAACGTTATGGCATAGGCATTAAACCCAACTCCAATGCGGTAAGGGTAGAGCAAAAAGAAATTACGCTAGATGATGATTCAGTGAACAGTGAAAAATAGTAAACAGTTAGCAGTTGGAGCAAAGCGACATCCCGTCACATTAACTTAATTTATTTTTGACGGGAAAACAGTAAATGCATGCACTATGTGTATGATAAACGATAAAACTTTTAAACTCAAAAAATGACAAAACCGGAAGATGTATTAAAATATTGCCCCCGATGCGGTGCCAGCAATTTTAGTTTTGAGGGCATACATTCCTTTTTATGCCAAGTCTGCAGTTTTCATTATTTTGTGAACTCAGCTGCCGCAGTGGCCGCCTTAATCGAAAACGAAAAGGGACAGCTATTGCTGAGCGTTAGGGCATTTGAACCCCACAAAGGAATGTTGGACTTACCCGGTGGTTTTGTGGATATTAACGAATCGGCAGAAAAAGCAGTGATCCGGGAAATAAAAGAAGAGCTAAACTTGGATGTAACGGAGGTAAAATTCTTGGCTTCGTTCCCTAATGAATATGTATTTTCGGGATATAGCGTTTACACTTGCGATCTAGCTTTCCGCTGCAAAGTAAGCAGTTGGGAACATTTACAGGTACAAGACGATGTTACGGGTGTTAAATTTGTAAGCCCAGAAAGCATGGATTGGGAGAAGATTGGTGCAGAATCAATAAAAAAAATAATTCGTACACATTGGAATAAATAGCAGCATTAATTCGTACGCTAATCGGTTTTAACCGAAACAAGAAATTGGTATTTTCTTAACATTTTCCTAATTTTTACCATTCTTTTATATAAAAATATGCTCTTTTTTTGGCAAGTTTGCAAAAGCAAATTAATGAATCCTAAAAAGCAATTATTAAACCAAAATCAACATAAAGATGAACCCGCAAGCGCAAGAATTAAATGAGGTAATCCTCGCCAATAATCCTGTTATATTTGAGTTACTTTCCGAAAAGGGGAAAAATATTTTCTTCCCTAAAAAGGGAATATTGGGTCAAACCGCCGAGGCCAAAGGAACCAGAATTAATGCCACCATAGGTGCTGCCATAGAGGACGACGGCACACCCATGCGCTTGGAGTCTATCGCTTCAAAGATAGATTTGGATCCATCGCTTACCTTTTCGTATGCTCCAAGCTTTGGTCGTGCTGATTTGCGCAGCAAGTGGAAAGAGATGATTTATGAAAAAAACAGCAGACTAAAAGATATTACCCTAAGTCTTCCGGTAGTTACTTGTGCCCTAACGCACGGCATCAGCATGGCTGGTTATTTGTTTGTGGATGAAGGACAGGAGGTTATTGTTCCCAGTTTATTTTGGGGTAATTATAACTTGGGACTGGGAAACGCCTATGGTGCCAATCTCACCAAATTCAACTTATTTAAAAATGGTGGTTTCGATGTGGAAGCCATGCGCCAAAGCTTGATGACGGAAGGCGATAAGAAAGTACTCATCCTAAACTTTCCGAACAACCCCAGCGGCTATACCCCTACCTACAAAGAGATGGACGCTATTACCGCCACTATAAAAGAAGCTGCCGAAGCCGGTAAAAAAATTGTAGTACTTGTTGACGATGCCTATTTTGGATTGGTGTTCGAGGATAATATTGCCCAGGAATCAATTTTTGCCTATTTAAGCGATTTGCACACCAACGTGCTGGCTATAAAAATTGACGGGGCAACCAAAGAAGATTATGTGTGGGGTTTCCGCGTAGGCTTTATTACCTATGCCATCAAGGGCGGGGATGCCGATATGTACCAAGCTATGGAAATGAAGACAGCCGGCGCTGTTAGAGGTAATATCTCCAATTCATCCAACCTGAGCCAATCACTTTTACTGCAGGCTTTTGAATCGCCTGATTACAAGCAGGAAAAGAAAGCGAAGTTTATGATTATGCAAGCCCGTTACCAAGCCATTAAAGATGTATTGGTAGATGAAAAGTACGCCGCTTATTTTACGGCTTTACCTTACAACTCGGGTTACTTTATGTGTGTTAAACTAAAAGATGGATTGGACGGAGAAGCAATACGGGAGATACTGATTAAAAAATACAGTATTGGTATCATTAACCTTAACAACGTATTGCGGGTTGCCTTTGCCGCCATGGCCGCTGCGGATGCACAAGAGTTATTTGACGGTATGCTAGCTGCTTGTAAAGATTTTGAGAGGAGATAAAAGAGATCTCTCGCAAAGAACGCAAATTACAAAAATCGCAAAGAGCACCAAAAAATAAGTTGGATACAATGTTGGGCATGATACATTGGACTGAGGAAGTAGATGAGCGAATAATAAATATTTTGCAAACCAATACTTCTTTGCGCCTTTTTTGCGTTTTAAACTTCGCGGTCTTTGCGTGAAAAACATGTTCGTCCTTTGCGCTAATATTTTACAAACCGTTCACCAATCGATGAACCCCATCTTTAAAATATTTCACATTGAAATTTATTAACAAACCAAGTTTTATTCCAGAAAGACTCAAATAGGTCAAAGTCTGCGAAAAAAATATGGGAGCTAAAACTAAAACAGACTTATCTTCAACAATCACTTTGACTTTTTTACAAAGCCACTGAATTTTTCATGTTTTTCTTGGTATTCATTAAGCTTGCATTTCCAAAATGTCGATTCACTTCATTAACAATTCCATACGACCTATTGAATGCCTCTTGCGATAATTTGAAATAGTCCGCTAACTTTCTAATAGTTTCTTTTGATAAACCTTTATGGTAATTCAATATTTTAGATACCGTTCCTTTTGATAATCCCAGTATTTCTGCCAAATCTCTTGATTTTAAACCATGCTCCGTCATTAGTGATTTAAGAAGTTCAATAGGATTTAAATCCATCAGTGAGCTATGTTCATTATCCCACTTTTCAATTAATAGTGTTAACAATTCAATTTCATCTTGCACTTCCATGTGTCTCGCATAAACCAATTCTTCCAAGCTCTCGCAGTACTCGTTGTATTGTTCTCCAGTCTTTACGATTGTATATTTTAACGCTTTCATTTTCTACTGTTTACTGATTAAAAGAACTTACTTCATATTGCTTCTGTTCATTACATAGTTTTGTATATTCTGCATGAGTACCTATCCACTTTACAAACAAATGAACTTTACTGCCTCCAAAGTGGTAGCGGCAAATCATTCTATAATTGTTCCCTCCAATATTGAATACTACACGTTCTGAACTTTTGCCTAATATATCAGCACTACTGAAAGTAGATATTATTGCTTTCGGTTCTTTCCATTCTACCCGCTTTATAATCGAAAACCATATTTCAAAAGACGCTTTACTCCGTGCATTTTTCTTGATATAATTTTCAATAGTTTGCTTTTTGATTAAATGGACTTTCATATACTAAGACAAAGTTACTAATATAGTTTCACAAAAGGAAACGCATGCAAATATTTTCCAATATAGTACAACTTTAATTAGAAACACACGAAAGGATTCGTGCGGCAGCGAGTGATGAAACACCTTTTCCATTTCTCATAAAGCCGCTAAAGTTTACGCCAAGCTCGCAAAGAAGATTCTAACTGGTTACGCCTCCCAAATACAAGCTATTTCAATAATCCCGTTCTTTGTAATCGCGAAAAAACATCCATATATCGTAGACCTCATGGGCGTCCAAGTCAACTTCCACAAATAACATTGGAAACTAAGTTCCACACCAGTATGCTTATACTCCGTATTATACTGGCCTCACAGATTGGCAATGACAAATAATGTATCAAACGGATTACCCTGTTGGTCATCCTGCCAGATAAACAAGGAGCAAAAAAAATCGAAGTTTATGATTATGCAAGCCCTTTACCAAGCCATTAAAGATATATTGGTAGATGACAAGTATGCTGCCTATTTTACAGCACTACCTTACAACTCGGGTTACTTTATGTGTGTTAAACTAAAAGATGGATTGGATGGAGAAGCGATACGAGAGATACTGATTAAAAAATACAGTATCGGTATCATTAACCTTAACAACGTTTTGCGGGTTGCCTTTGCCGCCATAGCCGCTGCGGATGCACAAGAGCTATTCGAGGGAATCTTAGCTGCTTGTAAAGGTTTTGAGAGGAGATAGAGCTCAATAATATTTGTGAGAAAAATATTTTGCATTCTTGCAAAGAAAAATCCCATGTGCAGCACGTACAATCTTTATTTATCTCATCGGTTAAGATGAAGATAAATAAAGATTTAGAACCCTTTAGGCATCACAAAAACATCGTCTATATTTAAGATGAAACCTGGCATTATGGGTGTTTGTAAGGTATCGCCTTTAAAATAGCGCACCCCTGAAGTGTATTTTCCATCGTGCAACTCATATACTTCCATCATATCTACACCAGTAAAAACAACCCAATATTCTTGTACACCCGATTCTTCGTATAGTTGGTATTTATCGTTCAAGTCTTTTTTAGATGTGGAAGGCGACAATATTTCCACCATAATATCTGGAGCACCCAAGCAGCCTTTTTCATCAAGTTTTTTAGGATCGCAAACCACACAAATATCAGGTTGAACAACGGTTGTAATATCCTTATCGTGTGTTTTACCTTTTATGGGAAGGCGCACATCGAAAGGAGCAAAAAAGACTTCACACTTATCTTGTTTTCTGATAAAAGCAGTCAATCCCGCAAAAATATTGGCTGATATCTTTTGATGTTTCATGGCAGGTGCTGGTGTCATCTTAAAAACACGACCCCTAATCAGCTCCAATCGCTCTTTAATTTGCCAAGTAAGATAATCGGAATAAGTGAATTTTTTATTTAAATCTATTGTGTTGATATCTGTTACCATGGCAATTTAGATTAATAGGTGAACAATCACCGGTATAGCCACCAAGATACAAAAAATATTAGTAAGGTGTAAAAGAGGATATCGCAAAGGGCGCAAAAGAAGGATTTGGTGTGAGTGGAAATACAATAGAAATAAAAAATCAAACTGAATCCCTACACAATTCCTTTGCAGTCTTTGCGTTAAAACCTTTGCGGTCTTTGCGTGAAACCATTCACATAAAAGTACTAAACTTACATTGGCATTTTAAATTTCATGGTCACTTCGCCGGTGTCGGGATTTACTTCTATTTTTTGGTCTTTGATATTAATTTTGGTTCCCGACGACATTTCCATCAATCCCGCCAGAAACTGGATTCCGTTGCTCATCACCTCCTCCATCTTTTTGGCCTTATCCTCCCTCTCCATGGTCGATAGACTTACTGATGTGATTGGACTGGCATCTGCCTGCTCCTCATCCCGAATTTCTATCTCCAGTGCATCCATTTCATCCTTTACTCCAGAACTTTCAACCTCGTCATCTATCCTATCTTCAAGCTCTCCTTCTTCATGATCCAAGGCATCTACCATCTCGGCTACCTGATTCAGAAACTGCGATCGGCCTTTTTCTGAGAAATCGACAAAATTGGTTTGATTTTCTTTGTTAAGCACGCCGTCGAACAAGGTTTGCTTTACCAGCAAGCCCAACGAAATTCTGGTTTCGATAGAGTTGGTGGTAATCAAATTAAAAATAGTGAGGTGACTACTCTTTTGGCCTATCCTGTCGATACGGCCAATGCGCTGGTTCTTTTTGGCAGGGTTCCACGGAAGCTCAAAATTAATCAAAATATCAGCTACTTGCAGGTTAAGTCCCGCACCTCCCGCCTCGGTAGAGAGAAAGACCTTGCACGAATCATTGGTCTCAAAACGACGTATCAAATCGCCCCGTTTGCTCACCGGCACTTTGCCATTGAGCTCGGCAAACCCAATGTTGTTTTCGCGTAGCATGGCACCCATCAACTTGTGCATCTTTATCCACTCGGAGAAGATGATAATTTTTTTAGGACTGTTTTTTATGTCCAACTTTTCCAACAAAATATATTTCAGTTCCTCCAGCTTTGGCGAATCATTGGTGGCATCATCAATTAAATAAGTCGAATCGCAAACCATACGCATATTGCTCAACAGCAACTGCATCATCTTCATGTCGTAGGGGGTAAGGAACTTTTTGCGTACTATTTTAGCAAGTCCGCTAGCATACGAAGCATGATAATCGCGCTGCATGGTTGTCATTCCCACCATTACATCGTGCTGTTGCACATTGGGCAGTTGCTTTAGCACATTGTGCTTTTCGCGACGAAGTACAATATGCGACAGGCGAGATTTTAGTTCTTGAAGATTATAGTAACCATTGATTTTATTTGTTTTATAGGAATCGAACAGACAGTGCTGATATGAAAACTCCCACAAAGGCCCAAGAATATCAGGATCCAAAATACTGACAATAGAAAATAAGTCTATCAGTTTGTTCTCAATAGGTGTTCCGGTAATGATAAGCGTATGCCTAGCCTGTATTCTCTTGACGGCTCCTGCCGTTTGTGTGGCAAAATTTTTTACACGCTGCGCTTCGTCCAGAATTAGAAAATCGAATTGGGCCTTTCCTATGGCCACCTGATCGCGCAATACCGCTTCGTAGTTGATGATCAGGAACATGGCGTCCGAATGTTTGTACATTAGCTCCCGCTCCTCAGGATTGCCCTGAACCACAACAGCTTTTTGATTTGTAAACCGCTCAATCTCGCTTTTCCATTGCGATTTTAACGAAGCCGGACAAACCACCAAGGTCTTTTCGAAACCAAACAACTCCTTTTTGTGCATAGCTATACCTATGGCCTGCAAGGTTTTACCCAAGCCCATTTCATCAGCTATAATAGCTCCTTGTTTACAAGCACCAAAAACAATACCTTCCTTTTGATAATCGTAGAGCGTGGCTTTTATATTTGAAAAATCTGGTGTGTAGTTACCACTAAGCGTTTCTAATGCCTTCTGTTCCCAAACCTTTTCAATTTTTTTGACCACCTCAGGACGTACAACGATATTGCTGAACTGCTGCGCTTCCGCCAGAAAATCGACAAACGATTCAACCGCCCCGTCATCGATATATTTATCTTTGCCAAAATATTTTTCGATAAGTGTTTTGGTTTCATTAGGCAAGGGACGGGGATAAAACCAAGATATCTTATAATCGTCCAGAGGATTCAGATACACCTCTACGAACGGGCACTCATGGCTCAATCTATCTCTTAGGGTTTTATTATCCTTCAGCTTGTTAAAAACATACATAATATGCTTGGTGGTGCCCAGCTTATTTATCTCGGCATCCTTGCTGTTACTATACCCGGTTTCGTTTTCAAAGTCGCGCAAAAATACTTTGTAGCGCACACCCCGCTCGTTCACCACCACATGGTCGCCATAAATATTATCGGCAAAATCAATACGGTACTCAGCATTCACCGCTTTCTGCATTCGCTCGGCCAGTACCCGTTTTATCATCCCTTCGCGCGTATACTTTTTATGTTCCAGATGTTCTTTCTCGTCCAATATATGCAGCTCGTGCTCAAACAATAGCAAAGCCGCGTAGCTATAACGGTTCCATACCTTCAAGGTATTGTGCACACGCAACTCCCCTTCAAACTCTTCAAATAAAATAGCCACCTCATCCGCCTGATGGTCATCGCTAAAAATCACTTCCACCCTTTCTGCCGACTGCGACAGTATCTGACATTCGTTGTTGTTAAAAATGAACGTTCCGTAAACAAGCTCTTCCCTATCCAATTCGTTTTTTAATTGGGCAAGCTTGCTTTCAATGGCATCGATGAGTTTTTGCATGGGGATTATGAGTTTGAAGTTGAAAGTTTAGAAGTTTAAGTTTGTCGGACGGGTAGATGACAGTTGCCGGACAATCTGTTTTACTGAAAAATCTGGACTGAATACTTACTTAATGTTTGTGAAAAAAATACTTGGGAATGCAAATACAATACTTGGGACAATTTTTTCGACAAAAAATATTTCCTCGCTAAGTGCGCAAAAAAAAGAATCGCAAAGGACGCAAAAAATAAAAAAACCAACAAAATCCTAATCCAAACTTTTAGCGGTCTTTGCGTAATTTCCTTTGCGGTCTTTGCGATAAATAGTTGAAGACTGCTAGCTGCGGTCTAGAGACTGGATCACTTGTTTAATTGATTTTATCCAGATACCAATCAATGGTCTTTACGATACCTGTTTCAAAATTTTCATTAGCTTTCCAGCCTAATTCGGTTTCAATTTTTGTGGCATCTATGGCATATCGTCTATCATGACCAGCTCTGTCCTTTACAAATTTGATTTGATTTTTATAGGAATAACCATTTTTCAGGGGTTGCTTTTTATCTAAAACTTGACAGATATAATCTACAATAAACAGATTGTCTCTTTCATTTCGTCCACCAATATTGTAGGTTTCACCGGATCTACCTTTATGATAGACTAAATCAATCCCCGTGCAATGATCCAAAACATACAACCAATCTCTAATATTTTTTCCATCTCCATAAATCGGAATATCTTCACCAGCCAATGCTTTCCGTATAATGGTTGGTGTTAATTTTTCATTATGCTGCTTTGGACCATAGTTGTTACTACAGTTACTGGTGGTTACATCCATCCCGTAGGTATGAAAATAAGCACGAACCAAAAAATCGGAACTTGCTTTGGATGATGAATAAGGACTATTCGGAGCATAAGATGTAAGTTCCGTAAATAAACCCGTGGCACCAAGAGTTCCATAAACTTCATCGGTTGAGATATGGTGAAAACGACAGTCTTCATAACCCTCCTTATAGGTAAATGGTGCGTCCATCCAATACTTGCGCGCTACGTCCAAAAGAGTAAATGTCCCATTAACATTTGTTTGAATAAAAACCTCTGGTCCACTTATCGAATTATCTACATGACTCTCAGCTGCAAAATGAATTACTCCACGAATATCATATTTCGAGAATAAATACTCTATCAAATCTCTGTTGCAGATATCTCCTTTTACAAACTCGTAATTAGCACCATTAACACCAATTCCCCCTATCATTCGGAAATAACAAAGGGGGAAGTGTAAAAAATAAGTAATGTTTTGCTCAACTCAAATACCAATTATAAATTTTAGAGATGCCTTCATCAAGTTCTACACTGTGCTTCCAACCTAAGGAATTAAGCTTATTAACAGTCGTTAATTTGCGCATAGTGCCGTCAGGTTTTGTACTATTAAAAAAGAGTTCTCCTTTAAAACCAATTGCATTCTGAATTGTAATTGCCAATTCCTTAATTGAAATTTCCTTTCCTGTGCCAATGTTAATATGGGTATTTCTAATTTCTGAGGAATTTGTAGGTGTTACATCTTTGAAATCTATCCTTTCCATTAGAAAAACACAAGCATCTGCCATGTCCTCAGACCATAGGAATTCCCTCATTGGTTTTCCTGAACCCCATATTTCCACTTGAACGTTATCTCCAATCCTACTAATTCCGTATCTATTAAGAATGATTATGATTTCATCTTTAGATGAATTTCCAGATACCTTTTCAATTGGACGTTTTTCTAAATCTAATCGAATTTGTTCCCAATTATTTAGTTCTAAGCATTTGCCAATGTGAATTTTTCGGATCATGGCTGGGAGAACATGAGATTTTTCTAAATCGAAGTTGTCGTTAGGTCCATATAAATTGGTAGGCATTACCGAAATGAAATTGGTTCCATATTGGAGGTTATATGACTCAACCATTTTAATTCCAGCAATTTTAGCAATAGCGTAAGGCTCATTCGTGTATTCTAATATATCTGTAAGCAAATATTCTTCACGCATAGGTTGTGGGCATTCTTTTGGGTAAATACATGTACTTCCTAAAAAGAGTAATTTTTTTACAGCTGTTAAATATGAACTGTGAATGATGTTATTTTGAATCATTAAATTTTCATAAATAAAATCCGCTCGGTATTTATTATTGGCAACTATTCCTCCAACTTTAGCGGCAGCTAATATAACATATTCAGGTTTTTCTGATCTGAAAAAATCTAATACCTCTTTTTGATTTCTCAAATCAAGTTCTTCAAACGATTTAAAAATAAAGTTTGAATAGCCTTTTGATATTAAATTTTTATGAATAGCACTACCTACTAATCCTAAGTGGCCTGCAATATAAATTTTCGAATTCTTTTCCATGGCAATATGAAATAAAAAAAGTTTCTTAATTCAACATACTGAATTTAAGAAACTTTAAAGTTTTTGTATTTAGTGCTTATTCAAAGTAATTTAACGTTTGGTATCCACCATCTTTTAGATACTTATCCTTTTGCATTAGTTTTATATCTGAAGTCATCATGTCTTTAACCAAAGCGGCTAGATCATATTCAGGTATCCATCCTAACTTTTTATTTGATTTTGTAGGATCACCAATTAGTAACTCTACTTCTGTTGGTCTGTAGTATCGAGGGTCAATTTTCAATACGGTTTTACCAATTTCAATTTTGAAGTTTGGATTAGAGCATGATTTTACTTTTGCAATTTCATTTTCTGCTTTACCTTTGAATTCAAGTTCAACCCCTAATTCGTTAAAAGACATTTTTACAAAATCACGAACTGTTGTTGTAACTCCTGTTGCAATAACGTAATCCTCTGCTTTGTCTTGCTGAAGAATTAACCACATGGCCTTGATATAATCTTTTGCATGACCCCAGTCCCTTTTTGAGTCGATATTACCTAAGTAAAGACAATCTTGCATTCCAAGACCAATTTTAGCAACAGCTCTTGTAATTTTCCTTGTAACAAATGTTTCTCCCCGCAAAGGACTTTCATGATTAAATAGAATCCCGTTGCAGGCAAAAATATCATATGCCTCACGATAGTTTACAGTAATCCAGTATGCATACATTTTGGCAACTGCATAGGGGCTTCTTGGGTAAAAAGGAGTTTTTTCTGACTGTGGCACTTCTTGAACTAAACCATAAAGTTCTGAAGTAGATGCTTGATAGATTCGTGTCTTTTTAGTTAAACCAAGAATACGAATGGCTTCCAAAAGACGCAATGTACCAATTCCATCGGCATTAGCAGTATACTCAGGTGTATCAAAGCTTACCTTAACATGACTCATTGCCGCTAAATTATAGATTTCATCAGGTTGAATTTCCTGAATGATTCGTATTAAATTGGTTGAATCGGTTAAGTCGCCATAGTGCAAGACAAAATTGCGGTTCTCCACATGAGGATCTTGATACAAATGATCAATACGATCCGTATTGAAAAGTGATGCTCGGCGTTTTAGGCCATGAACAATGTATCCTTTTTTTAATAGAAATTCTGCTAGGTAGGCTCCGTCTTGTCCGGTAACGCCAGTGATGAGTGCTGTTTTTTTTGACATATTATTTTTCGTGTGGTTTTAAATAAGCTGATTGGTGGTACTTGATCGTTTCCGAATAAAATTTTCTCAAGTTTAAACTATGCTAAGTCAAAATTTCCTTGTTCTTTCTGTTGTACTAACAAGGCAAACATAACAAGGAATAGAGCATTAACTCATCTTCAAACTCTTCAAATAAAATAGCCACCTCATCCGCCTGATGGTCATCGCTAAAAATCACTTCAACCCTTTCTGCCGACTGCGACAGTATCTGACTTTCGTTGTTGTTGAAGATAAACGTTCCGTAAACAAGCACTTCCCTATCCAGTTCGTCCTTTAATTGGGCCAGCTTGCCTTCAATGGCATCGATGAGTTTTTGCATGGGGTTATGAGTTTTGAGTTGAAAGTTTAAAGTTTTGGGTCAACCATCTGTACAGTATAGAATTAAGTCAGAGTTCTGCTTACTGGTTTAGCGTTTGTCAAAAATAATGTTTACGAATACAAATGCAATGTTTGAGGTGATTTTTTTAGTGTAAAAAGAAAGTAAGGAATAGCACAAATAAGCCATCGCAAAGCACGTAATTTAAGAACGTCACGTCACAAAGAGAATAATGTGCTTGGTTAAGAGCTCATCCTTATTTGAGGCTTAACATCACCGAAAATAATTTGTATAATTAAGCATATACAGTAACCCAAACCGTTGTGCCCAACAATCCATTTCTAGTAGTGCGTTCTTAAATTAACATTTCAATTTAGCGATATTTCTTCCATTTTATATTTCCATCTAAAAACAACAGGTTCCCGATTAATTTCCTTGATGCCTTTATATATTCGTTGAATTAATTCTTCTTTTGTATTAACTCTGATATGTCTAAGAAAGCCTCTTGTAATCTTGCTGAAGAACATTTCAATCATATTTAGCCATGAGCCAGGTTTGGGTGTAAATACAAACACGAACCTTTCAGGGTTTGCATTTAAGAAAGCGCGTGTTTCTTTTGAAATATGTGATGAATGATTGTCTAAAACAACCCTTATTTTCCAATCGTCAGTATATTGATTGTCTAACTCTTGTAAGAATTCAATAAATTCATTACTCCTATGTCGATCTCGTATTATAGGTATTATCTTTCCGGTGTGTAAGTCTATGGCTGCCAGAAGACTTACTGCCCCAAGTCTTTTGTACTCATAGTCTCTGCCAATTGTACTGTGTACATTTGGGACAGGCTGTAATTGAGGTGCAATATTCTTTATAGCCTGTATGCCTGGTTTTCCTTTTAAAGAAACAGTTGTATACTTATTGGCGAATAAATTATCATCATTGATTAATGCAACTTCTTTATAAACATGTAAAACGGATGCCATCTTAATATCTCCGAAGAAGCCAGAGTAAAAACTGATTGTTGGAGAGGTTATCGTCCATTAATGAAAGATTATAACATAGAGCAGGTTGAAAGCATGGGAGGTATGAACTTTAAAGCCATGCACACAATGATACACCAGGTAAAATCAAGAATAAGAACCACTTACTCTTGGGTAAGTTAATACCTTATTGACAACAAGTAGTTCAGTGAATTTTGTTATCGCAAAAATCGCTCTCAAATGAAGTAGAATATTTTCAATAATCTGATTAGACGAATGATTGATGCAGACAAAATGTATCAACACGATCTGATAAGTGCTTAGCTACCGACCTCTAACAAAATTTATTGCCAAGGCGTGGAGAAGAATTCTCGCAAAGAGCGCAAATGAAAGAAATCGCAAAGAAAAAAAGAAATATGATTTGCTTTATTAAGTTTGTAACCGAAAAGTATACTGAAATTTTAGTACCAGATAAGGTAAGCGATTATGGATATATTTTGCTTCAAATCCTTTTTTTTTTAAGAGCTTTGTAGTGATTAAAATGAAAATTAAATATATTCTTTACCATTTTTTAAATAGTACACAAAAAGTGGAAAATAAACTGCATTTAATCCACTATACGTATACCTTCCAGAAATTAAAATCATAATAAAAAAAACAGCAACAAAATACCTTGCATAATGATTCTCCTTTTTAAAGTTAAATAAAATTTTAAAATAGAATTTTATAAGAATCGTAGCTCCAACAACCCCTAAAGTTAAAATCAAATCAATCAAATCCATTTCCACGAAATATTTAAAAGGTTGATTAAATCCAATTACAAAATTCTTAAGAGTAATCTGACACCAAGCTAAGGGAATACGTTCCATGATTAATTCGGTTCGCAATGAAGTTAACACAGCTAATACTCCCTTATGTCTATACAACTGCTCCCAGAAATCAAAGTTATAGAAAGTAAATATTAGTAATGATGCAAGTATTATAGTGATAATGGCTACAATGCGATACCTAGGCTCTTTTAATATAATATAGGAAAGGAGAAATATATTCTGCAAATAAATTGCTTTTGTACCTACTAAAAAAGATGACATAACTACAACTAGAAACAATAATAAAGTAGTCTCCCCATTATACCATCTCGCAAAAAAATAAAAGTTACCAATTAAATAAAATAACGAAACATCATTTATCGCGTATCTGGAAAAAATCCCACTATAACCAAAACGAGTTGTAAAAGGATACGATTTTAAATATTCGATTTCAAATACAAAACCAACAAAAATAACAATAGCATTTATCAAAAAAATAATATCCAAGGCTTTTAATCCTTTTTGAATATTAATATTGAATCTTGCTATAAATAGATAAACAAAAAAAGGAAGAATCAATTTATTATAATGCTTTAACCCACTAAAAAACAGTGTCCTATCGGAACTAAAGTTAACGACACCCAAAATTAATAGCCCAAAAGCATATAACAAAAACCACTTATCAATCTTTTGCAATTTATTATATCTCAAGATTAGAGGCAAAACAAAAATAAACTGCCACATCATCTTTGGATAAACTGAAATACTTATAGTTCGACTAGGATACATAAAGAAATATATATTATTTAGCATTTCCAGGATGAAAAAAACGTAGACGGAAATAACAATGAATCCTGATTGAACTCTTTTACTATCTAAAATATTTTTCCCTAATAACATCATGAAAAAATTGTGGTGCACAAATAAAATATCTTTTCCAAAGTCTTTTCGGTTCTTTAATGAATCTTATAAACCATTCTAATCGCATATTAATCCAAAACTTTGAAGGCCTTTTAACAGTCCCTGCATAAAAGTCAAATACAGCTCCGATTGAGCAAATAATATTTACTTCCAATGCTCTTCTATTTTGCGCTACCCATTTCTCTTGTTTAGGCGCAGTCATACCTACAAATAAAATATCTGGCTTAACAGTATTTACAGATTCAATTATCAAATCATTTTCTTCTTTTGAAAAAGCGTCTTTAAATGGAGGGGAGTAAATGAAAATGGAGGCATTCGAGTATTCCTTTTTAAACCGGGAATAAATACTATTCAACGTATTTTCTGAAGACCCTAAAAAAAATACTTTTAAAGATAACAAATCGGCTCTCCTAATCAAAACCTTAAAGATATCCTCCCCAGCAATCTTCTTAATCTTTTTACCCTGAAGAAATTTAGTTGCAAATACTATTGGAAAGCCATCTGGCAATAGAATATCCGACTGCTTTAAAGCTTCTTTAAATTCATCATCTGTTTCTGCAATAACATATGAATAAGCATTGATAGTGCTAATCACTGTATTACTTCCAAATTTATACTTGGAAATATCGTCACAATAAAATATAGAATACCCTAAACATCTTACATTTTCACCAATTGCTCCTTCCATATCAATCTTTAATTTTGAATAGTATTTTAAAAAAAAAACTCTTAATCATTTTAAAATCAATAGATTGATATCGCAATTTCATGGCAGGATTTATAAAAATTCTATTGAACCCGCTATCCCTTATATCGCTACACAAGGCAAAATGTTCACATTTAACTTGTACACGAGTATCATCGTTATGGTATACTTTATAACGTTTATTTATAATAGCCTCCTTTTTATATATTGACATGCCCCCGTGCGCCGAAAAAATGGCGATGAGAGGAAAATTACTTTTAAGATTTCTAAATTTTTTTTGATTACAGACAATACTTTCTTCTGTTTGAGTTACATTTTCCATACCGAGTTCAACACAAGCATAGGAGTCATGGTATCTCTTTCTTCCTAACGGATTAAAAGAATAACCATCACTTGTAATAACATCCCAATATTTACTTAATCCAAATGAATGAATTATACCACTTAAATACATTTTTTCGATATCCAAGTCTATAACCATAACATAATCTACATCAATTTGTAAGTCCTCAATTTTTTGCAAATACCTATTTCTATAGTTGGCCATTCGGGAAATCCTATATTCCGCAAAATATCTATTAAAACTGTCCCCTTTTTGTTTGACTATCGTCTTTTCATTTTGGTCTTCGCAAACACAATAAATATTTTCTGACTTTTCACTCCAATTCTTTAAAGTTTCTTTTGTAGCGTCAATACTATCGTTCTCAAAAATAATTACAAATGATTTCTTAAAAAGCTTTCTTAACTCCTCTATTTGAGGAATATTACTTGTTAAATTTTTATTACAATCCCTGACGATCGAACATATTGCAATTGCCTTAGTGTTCATCTCGGAGATCCCGTCTTCAATAATTTTTTTACCTGTATACATCGCTTAAATTTCTTCCAAAATATTTTGATATTGCATCGCGATTTTATTCCAATCGAATAAATATTTATCCTCATAGGCTTTTATTCTACATTTTTTAATGGAACTCAAATCGCTAAAAATTGATTTAAATACTTCATACAACTCATCTTCAGTATCAAACAAAAATCCATTTTCTTTGTCCATAATTATATCAGTTGCAATACCAACCCTTCTGGAGATTACACATTTTCCCATTGCAAAGGGTTCTGCGATACACAAACCAAACGTTTCTGAAGAAGATGGTATAACCGCTATACTACTCTTCCTCACAACAACCAAGAGTTCTTCCTTGTTAAGAAATCCAGGGAAATCTACGTATTCACTGATACCCATATCTTTTGCTAAATTCTGACAATATTCTTTTAATTCTCCATCACCAGGTAAAACAAGTTTCATTTTTTGTAAAGTTGATACTTTGCGTAAAGCTCTACCATAAGCTCTAATTAATAAGTCTTGATTTTTGCCCTTACGAAATAGAGCAGGGTAGTATAGATAAATCGTATCATCACCAGATTTTTGTATGGTTAACGATTTCGTTAAGTAAGATGGATCAACTCCAAGAAACAACAAGGACGTTTTACTTTTCAAAACTGAAAAACTTTGTTTTACATATCCAGAACAGACAATAATTTTTTTTACAAAAAAAATAAAAATAATACTGATGATTGTGCGAAATAAAATTGATTTGTATTTATTAGTGTTTCGAAAACCATGAACCGTATATAACAATTTAACTTTTGAAAATAAGAGTGTTTTAATGGTGATCGCTATTGCAAGTTGCCAATTTGTTTGTACATGTATGTATTCTGGTTTGTAATTTTCAACAACAATTTTAAGTTCTTTTACTAATTGGAAGAATTGCTTATGATATTCCAATCCAGCAATTTTCACATAGCTAATCCTTTCTTCATCTAAGGTTCTAAATAAACCTATTTCCTTTTCCGTTCCTCCCGTTACAAATAGGAAATCTAATTTGGTTGCTTTTCGAAATGCAATTGCTTGCTGAAGCAATAATGTTCCAATCCCAAAATCTCTCTCACTTAATAAGTACAATATCTTTTTTTTCTTCACTTATAGTAGTATTATATTTTACAAAAACATAGGCGTTCAGCATTGCCCAAAAAAAACCGACTGTTCCCGAACCGAATAAATGTCCAGCCAATGAAGAAACTACTAAAAAAAGAAAGTTCAAAAACAAAACAATTAAAACCTCAGAATTTTTGCTTCTTTGATAGTTCTTATAAACCAAAATAATTATATAAAAAAAACTTCCGTAAATTAGTGAAAAACCAACAATGCCGTTTGTCCTCAAAATATCTAAAAAATCCATTTCTGCAGTTTCTCCTAATTTTTGATCATTAACCATTGCATATGCTCCGATTCCAACAATTTTTTGCCGTAAATTGAATTTATTCGAATAAGTATAAACACCCTTTTCAAATCTATCATACCTTCCGCTTAACAAGCCCTCAGAACTATTTTTCTCATAATCATCAATTACTTTTGCTACTTGTCCAGTTTTCTGGATTAACCCCCAATTCACAAAAACTATAATTGAAAATAACACAAGCACGACAGGAACCGCCTTTTTAAATCTTTCAAACAGCAAAATAAATAATAAGGTGATGCCCCCAATAATTCCAACTTTTGTGGCAAAAGAAAAACCTAAAAACATCGTTATCAAACAAAACATCAGTAATTTCAGTCTGCTAGCACTGCTACGAATGTGAAGATATATAATACTAGCCACTATTAAAAGAACAATACCGATGGCGTTATGCTCAAAAAAAAATCCAGAAGTACCAACAGGAACTCCATATAATAGATATGTTGGCTTACCAAAACCAAGCAGACCTAAAAATTGATTAACCGAAATGGTTAGAAATGAAAATTTTGCAATCTTATAAATGGTATTTTTGTTTATTTTGTCTTTTTCAATTCCATATATTAGATAAAAATAAAAACTGCAGAACATTCCAATTTTTATTACTGCAATCAGATTTGAACTTATTGAGCTATAAGGTTCAACTATGGTCACCATTATTGTTGTTGTGATAAGAATTACATTAAGAACGAAAACCAAAATATTTAATTTTGGCACAAAATAAAGTAATATTGCCATCACGACTAATTTGTATAACAATCCAGGTGTAACGCTGGCTTCTGGATTATTAATCATAATCACTCCAGTTGCCATATCAATGATAAGCGCACCCATCATCAGTACATACATAATTTTATGAAGACTTAATTTCATTTCAGTTATACCTTCTGAAGTAAGTTTCCACTTTATCGAAAAATGAAAATTGCTCTGGCAGAATAGTGACGTTTTGTTTTAAATATACCTTATTATCTTTCCTCACCATAGCGCTAATCACATTAAACAAATTATAATTATTTAGTATTTTAGATTTATTCACCAAAATTTCTTGTTTTTCCTCATAGAACATATTGCTATTAATGGTTTTTAAAATTTTTTCAACTGCAACCGTTGGATTATTTATGTTAATTCTAACCATCCCTTTATTTCCAAAATATTGATCAACGTTGGTGCAACCATGATAAATTGGGATACATTCGCATATCATCGCATCTGCAAGCTTTTCAGTCCAGTAATTAGGAAGTTCAGAGTTTTCGATTACAATAGCATACTTATAATTTTTTAATGAATCCAATTTATCAGGTATTGGCAAATATCCATTGCCGTATAAATCTAATTGGTCTCCTAACACCTCCTTTAGCACTTTTATAAATTTAACTCTTTGTTGATGTCCTTTTGTAAATCCTTTATTTGAAGAGATTAATGAAATCAATTGAGTTTTGTCTTTATAAAAATCTTTATCTCTAAAATCTTCATATTTCCAATAAACATCGTTTTTGAATTCTTTTAAATTTTTATCATACTCAACTCCTACTAGCCAAGGCAAACTTGGTTGCATATATATTTTATTCGGATGTTTTAGACCTTTCTGCGTAGTAATTAAAGTTTTGAATTGATTAATGAATCCTTTATTATAGCACCTAACAGTTGCAGGCTCTCCAGTAATGAGAATGGTGTTCTCTATAGGACACCTTACAGACTCTTTAGTTGATAGATTGTCATATACTAACCAGTAATCACATTCCTCAATTTCTTTATTAATCACAAATCTTACCCCTTCAGTATCCTCAAATTCTAACGGCAATTGCCTTTCGATAGGAAAATTAGAATTAATTGAAATCTTTACAACGATCATAACTTATTTTTAATAAACTTTGGCAAGTAGTATACGGATCTAAAAAATTGCTTTTTAGAATATTTTAAAGATAATACCATTACGAGGACATACTTTTTCAATGAAATTGGCTTTGTATTTGAAATTACAGAACTTAAAATTTCACTCAGTACATTTTCAATTCTATAAGATTTTACCAATGGATGTCGGAAATAAAATATAGTAGTGTTAGCAATATGACTGATAAATGATTTCTTACTTAAGTAATCATTTATCATACTATCTTGCCCTTTATGTATGTAATAATTCATTAAGGCTTTGTTTGTCACCAAAATAGATCCCCTGTCACATACTGACATTAAAAATGTAACATCAGAGTACTTACCCCCAATAGAAAAATCCATTTTAAGCCCTCTAACTAATTGACTTCTATACATATAACCCGGAAAAACGGCACAACCTTCCGTCCCTAAGTATGATAGGATAAATTCAGAGCGATTATTATATCGAATAATTCTCTCATTATTCTTTCTAAAATATCCAGATCTTCTCTTGCGATTAATTTTTTGAGCATTACAACCAACTGCAGAAATTTCCTTATCCTTTGAAATTAGATCATAGAGATTTTGAATCATACTTGGCTTCATGATGTCATCATCATGAAACAACATAAAATATTCTTCAGAAACTTCACTTAAAACTTTATTAAAATGCTCGATTGCTGGTAGACTTGGTTCCCTTTTGATATAGGTTAGGTTCTTTTCCTTGTAAAGTCTTTTACTTATCAAAGACTTAGATTCA
This sequence comes from Saccharicrinis sp., assembly GCA_024635555.1. Lineage (GTDB taxonomy): Bacteria > Bacteroidota > Bacteroidia > Bacteroidales > Marinilabiliaceae > Saccharicrinis. The sequence goes on along the minus strand of JAGXIO010000147.1, from coordinate 19,162 downwards.
TCATTGGTTGAATTATCCGATATGATAATTTCATATTCTGTAAAGTTTTGTTTTAAAACCGAATCTAGGGCTATAATTAAAGTATTCGGTCGATTATATGTAAGAATAAATACTTGAAGCATCATTATTGGGATTTTAAAAAACTGGGTACCATTCAATATCCATAGATCTACAATTTTCAAAGTTTCGAAGACATGGTACAATTCTACTTAAATTACTTGAGTAGGTGCCTATAAAAAATGAACTAGCAGATAATATTTCAACATCCAATAATGTCATTTTCATATCCCAAAAACGTGTTTTCCTAGATTTTTTATTGAATTTTGCTTCATTAAATCCTTTTGACTTTGCACCTTTATTATACAACACATTATACTCGCTTCCCAATTTCCTTTTAAAGCTATCAATTATTGATATATCATCGGTTGCTATATATACATTCCTTGTCTTGTGTTTACAGTTAACAATTTCCCGAACGTAGCTATCTAGACTAAAATGATCCATTTCTTTGGATTTAATTTTATCACCTCGTCTAATATGCATACCAATATAGTCTAAATTTTTTAGTCCAAGTTCACAGATACAAGCATCTAATTCATTTTTTAATTGTGTGTTTAAAATGTAAATTTCATTAATTTTATTTATAAATATTGCTTTCCATTTTTCTAAAGTCCCCAAGGATAAGACGAATTCTTGATCTCGCATGCAAGATACTATGTCATGTGTTAAGAAGTTACCTGTTTTTAATTTAAATACTATATTAAGTAAACATAGGATGACGTGCTTAATCTCACGAATAGGATTTTTCACAAAACTCTTAATAGTTATTTGATATTTAAAGCCTTGGAAATGTATTTGGGAAGAAAATATACTATCCGATACTTTTAAAGATGAAGAAAAATAATCATTCCACCCCAATTTATACTTCGCATTCCAATTGTAGGTATTTACAACCAACTCTAAGGAATTTTTCTCACAATATACTGAGGCCAATACTAAATTTATCAACTCGGAGTATAACCCTCTACCCGTTAAGCTATATACAACTATATTTCTATTTTCAATATGTTTCACGTCCATGTTTTTCACAATTCTTCTTGATAAAATGCCGTAAATTATATCCTTTAACACTTGCATATCAAATAACTTTTCTACCTTGAATATATATTGATACAAAGAGAATTAACCAACATACTCCCAAAACAACAGGAATTCCATTTATTCCTAAAATGGAATAGACCTTTGATAATGAAAAATTTAAAATAAACAACAATACCAACTGCAAACTTAACCTTAATTTTATTTTTCCTAATGCATTTTGTAATAATGAGGAGGCCTCAAAAGCAATGTATAGAGTATATGAGGCTCCAACTAGAGCGACCAAACTCTTTGATACAATATATCCGTTACCTACAAACAAATGAATGATACTGTTTGAAAATATCAGTAATAGAAAAGTAAACACCCCAATAAGTAAAATAGATAGAATAATTACATTTAAATGTAGTCTTTTTACTTGCTGCCATTTTTTTAATACCACAAGTTCTGATATTTTTGACCAAATTGGATTAAATGCACTTTGATAAATATTTATCACAAACACATATAATTTCTGTAATATATTAAAACTAGCCGCCATTGATAAATCCCCAACAGCACCAATAAAGACAGTAGGTACATTTGAAATATATGATGTTGATATCTGAATGCCCAAGAACATCATTCCGGTTCCTAGCATTTCCATAACTCGATAAAATGCAAATTTTAAGCTTATTGAAAAACAATTATACCATTTTCGTTTTACAATAAATATCACAAAGGCTACCACACTAAATACTAGATTAAGCGCGAAATAAAGTTTAGCTAGAATAACTATATCAACGTTAAAAATAAAAGCAGCAAATAATATTGCTCCTAGAGAAACAAGACTATTGAGTATATTTATAATTGCCACTACATTGCTCTCGTTATACGAAAAAAAGAGCCCCATAGCTATTCCAAAAGGTATTCCAATTAGAAAAACTACCTGAACATAGACAAACATTTGAACCCCTTGTTTTTTTAATAAGATATCACTTGTATTATAGAGCTTTTCAATTGGTAAAAAATCCGACAACCAAAGAAAACCAAATACCAGTAATCCAGAAAAAAATATAAAGAAATAAAACGTGGTAAAAAAGTATTCCCTCTCTATATCATCGGTTTCATTATCCGAGGTTCTTAATAAGGATAGCTTATTTCTTAAAGCATTGGTAATACCAAAATCACCAAACATCATTATAGCAGCTACGGAAGTAATGGAAACCCATACACCATAAGTTTCAGGACTAAAGTATCTTGCCAAAATCGTAACTAAAAGAAAACGAGAAAAAGCAGAAATTGCCGAGGATGCAGTGACTAATGATGATTTCCTTAATAATTCACTTTGAAAAAGTTTGCGAATCATTATTCTGATTTTAAAAAATCTTTATAAATCATGAATTCCGATTCGTTTAAGTAAGGATATAGCTCGTCAATAGGCTTATTATACTCAAGTTTAGGTGAGACAGTAGTTTCACCCTTAATTAGGATTTCAACTATTATATGGCGATGGGAAAAGATCTCATTTTGTTTACATTTGTCATAAATATCTTCTTCAGAAAATTGTTTATATTTGATTGAATAGGCCTCAGCCATTTTTTCGATGTCAGGTACCAAATAACCCCCAGAATAGGTAGTACCGGTTAAACGCTTTTCAAAATATAAACTTTGAAATTGGGTAATCATTCCCAAAGAGCTATTATTAAAAACAAAAATAGTAATTGGTAAATTATATTGAGATATTAACAAAAGTGATTGTGTAGAAATATGAAATCCACCATCTCCACAAATTGCAATTATACGTTTTTCATAATTACCCATAGCACAACCAACCGCGGCAGGCAAAGCATATCCCATTGGAGCATGTCCACCACTTGTGAAGAATTTTTGATTCTTTGTTAGTTTTAACGTTTGAGCTGCCCACATCTGATTTTGTCCTACATCAACAGTAAATACAGCGTTACTTGGCGCAAGTGAATTAATTAAATCCATAAATTGATATGGAATCTTGTTATCAACAAAACGCTCTATTTCCATTTTTTGATTATATTTTTCTTTCAAATAGGATATAAAATTCATCCATTTATCATCTCTATTAAATGTGACATTTCTTTTTACAAGTTCATCTAGAAACTCCCCAACCGGACTATGAATACTAATTCTTTCTTCAAGTCTATGAAAATCTAATTCATTTTCATCCACGTCAACGTGAAGAATCTTACCATTTTTAAGAAATGATTGATATTGGGCTCCGGTTTGCCTGGTATCTAGTCTAGTTCCTAGTGCTATCAGAATATCGCAATTATTAATAGCCATATTTGCACAACGATTACCATAACTACCAATCATACCTACAAAACTATTTTTCATCTCATCCACAATACCCTTTCCCATTAATGAGCATACTATCGGTATATTTAAAGATGCTAAATAATCTAATTGATTTATTGATTTGGAATCATTAGCACCACCGCCAACGAGTATCATCGGCCGTTTTGCACTTTTAATCTCATCGATTATTATATTCCAGTCAATATGGCGGTGTCTTTTAACGCTTGCTTTAAAAGTTTTACATTTTGAAAGCTCAATATCCGTACGTTGAACATTCATTGGTATATCCAGAAGAACAGGGCCTTTTCTGCCTTCATTAGCAATAGAAAAAGCCTTCTCTAATTCATAAGGTATATCATCGGGATTGTCAACTAATTTAGCATATTTTGTAATCCCTTTTACCATTGAAATTATATCTGTTTCTTGAAATCCCAGTTGCCTTATTGGTTTGTCATATTTAAATTCGTAGCTGTTAACTTGACCAGTTATATAAATAACCGGAATAGAATCAAAATAAGCATTTGCAATACCCGTAATCATATTAGTTGCACCAGGCCCACTTGTTGCAATTGCAACCCCAACATTCCCAGTAATCCTTGCGTAGCCTTCGGCTGCAATGGCTCCTGATTGTTCATGATAGACTTGGATATAATTAATTTCTTCATTTTTGTTAATTGAATCAACTAAATGTGTAATCATACCACCTATATAACCAAATACCACTTTAACATTCTTTTTTACAAAGAACTCAACTATATAATCCGATATTTTTCGCATACTTATCTCTATTTATCTTCTAAACTTAAATAATAACGTATTGTTAATTCTAACTTGGTATTAAAATCAGACATTACCAATGGCCCAAATAAAGATTCAAATTTACTAGAATTACCTTGAATAACCAATGATTGATTTGTACGCATTGGGATAGCTCCGAAATTCAATTGACATCCAGGGTTAACGAAGTCCCTTATTTTTGTTACTAATTCTCGAATAGAAATTGAATAATTGGACGAAATAATAAAATCATTTGAATCAATATTTGCCAAAACAAGTTCTCCAATTTTAGATGCAAAATCTTTTATATATAGATAACTGTATTTTTGTTCCCCTTCCGTTAAATCAATTGATATGTTATTCTTAATTTTATTAACCATTAAAGGAATGAGCCATTTCTTTGATTCACGTTCTCCAAAAAAAGAAAATAGTTTTAACCAAAAGAATTTAATATTATTCTGACAACAAAATGTTTTCGCAATTTGGTGTGTTGCAACTTTGACAGCTCCATAGCTTGAAACAGGATTTTCAGGTTGATCCTCGGAAGCAATTTTATTTAGTACTCCATATTCAGCTTGTGATCCAAATGCTATAAATTTTTGAACATTACATTTTTTTGCAATATATAGTAAATCATATAAAAAGGTAATATTTGTTAGCTGATCTTGCCAATTATCTCTACTTACCGAATCAACTCCAATCCAAGCTGAATGAATTATAATATCTGGTTTAAAAGTTATCACTTCTTCTCTCCAATTCGGGACTTCAGAATTAAGCCATACCGTATTATCTTTGAACTCAAGTGTATTCGACATATCAGAATTAGCTCTCTTTAGTGCCATAATGGACAAACCCATTTCATGAAGCTTATCTCCAATGTGTGATCCAATAAACCCTGTAGCACCAGTAATGAAAACCCTCATTAAGACCGTATTTCTTGAAAAACAATTAAACTACTCTTAACTAATTCAAACACATTGGTATCCGTATATTTTCTATACCACTTTGCAGTTTCTGCAATAGCTTGATTGAAAGTGAACTTAGTATCCCAACCCAGCTGCCATTTGGCCTTACTAATATCGAGCATTAATAACTTTGCTTCATGCAAATCATGTTTATTTGAAGTGTCTTTTAGTTCACCCTTACCATAACACTTAACTACCTCTGTTGCAACATCCCAAACGGTTGCAATAGAATCTGCATTAGGTCCAAAATTCCAACCTTCACAATACTTGGTTGGTTCGTGCCACATCTTACTGGCTAGTAACAAATAACCTGATAATGGTTCGAGTACATGTTGCCATGGACGTACAGCTTTTGGACTTCTTATTTCAATGGTTTGTCCGCTTTCAATTGCCTTAATACAATCTGGTATAATTCGATCTTTAGCCCAATCTCCACCACCGATCACATTTCCTGCACGGGCACTGGCTATTGATTTACCATGCTGTTTATAATGTGCAGGGTTGAAGAATGAATTGCGCCAAGAGGCAATAGCAATTTCTGCTGCACCTTTTGACGAAGAGTAAGGATCATGTCCTCCCATGGCTTCATTCTCGCGATAACCCCAAATTTGTTCTTTATTCTCGTAACACTTATCGGTTGTAATCATTACACCTACTTTAACACTGGCACAAGTCCGAATTGCTTCAAGTACATGAATAGTTCCCATTACATTAACTTCATACGTCTCTACTGGGATATCATAGGATAAGCGGACTAAAGGCTGTGCAGCCAAATGAAAAACGATATCAGGTTGATAATCCTTCATGACTTTTTTAACCAAGGCCTGATCTCTAATGTCTCCTCTGATATCAGTAACTTTGGAGCTTAGTCCAGCAAGAACAAAATTATCCCGCTCCGTATAAGGATCCAGACCCAGACCAATAACTTTAGCACCCATTTCGAGAAGCCAAATACATAACCAACTTCCCTTAAAGCCCGTATGACCTGTTACCAATACGATTTTATCTTTGTAAAATCCATCGTAAATATCTACTGAGCTATTCATTTGTTCCATATTTTCCAGGGAGCTTTATTTTTTTCCCACATTTCATTCAATTCGGTATTATCCCGAAGTGTATCCATTGGTTTCCAAAAACCTCGATGTATAAAAGAATTCATTTGATCATTTTTGGCCAGCATTTCCAATGGCTTTCGCTCAAAGATGGTGGCATCACCCTCGGTGATATACTCAAAAACCTCAGGTTGACACACAAAAAAACCTGCATTAATCCACATGCCATCTCCAGCCGGTTTTTCAGTAAAAGCAGTTACTGACCCATCCTTATCAATCTCTAACGAACCGAACTTTCCTTGCGGTTTATAAGCAGTCACTGTGAGCAGTTTATTACTCTCCTTATGAGTTTTTACCAAATCTCCAATATTGACATCCGCAACACCATCGCCATAAGTTAACATAAACGGCTCATTCCCTATATACTTTTGTACACGTTTAATGCGTCCACCTGTCATCGTGTGCAAACCCGTTTCAACTAAGGTAACCTTCCAAGGCTCTGACGCACTATTATGCACCTCTAATTTATTATTTTTGAGGTCAATGGTAATGTCGCTGGTATGTATAAAGTAATTTGAAAACCATTCTTTCAATGCATACCCCTTATAACCCAAACAAATAATAAATTCATTGTAACCAAATTGCGAATAGGTTTTCATGATATGCCAAATAATTGGCATATCACCAATTTTCACCATTGGTTTTGGCATTGCTTTGGTTTCTTCACTCAATCTAGTACCAAAACCACCAGCCAGTAATACTACTTTCATTCTTTAATTATTTGAATTATCGTTAAAATTACCATTCGTCAGTATATATATTCTCAGCACCCAAGGCAGTAAGTTGCTTTTTGAAGGTACTAGTGAATTCTTCTCCTCCACAAATATAAAAATGAGCATTTACAATAGAGGATACCGATTCTACAACATTATCCACGGTAATTCTTCCACTATGCCAATCTGAATGAATTTCCCGCGTCAGATAAACATGTAAATTCGCCGAAGCAATACTCCTTTTAATTTCATTTAAAGCTATGAGTTCCTCCATGTTTTTTGCTGAATAAAAAAGAAACATTCGAGATTCTTTTTTGATGCTTTTTAAATATTCTGCAAACGATAAAAAAGGTGCGATTCCAGTTCCTCCTGCGATACATACAATTGGATTGACATTGTCGTAAAATGGAAGCAAAAAATCACCAAAGCTATATTTTAAATAACAAGTACTCCCAACATTGAGTTCGTTGAAAATTCGTGTTGTAAAAACACCAATTTTACGAATCACAAGTCGTATGGTTTTATCGTCGTTTAAAAACGAAGCCATGCTAAAGTTTCGAGAATCTGGCCAACGGTTACCTTTTGGTTCTTCAAGTGCCAACTGCAGAAATGTTCCAGGATCGAAAAAACTATATTTTTCAGGCTCGATAATAAATTCTCTTACATCCTCACCATACTGTTTTATACTCTTCACAACTGCTTTACTAATAGTTGCCATAATCAATAAGATAAGTTGGTGAAAAACTGATTGAACACTTCAAGTATATAATCCATACGAACTTGATCAATACCTGGATAAACACCGATAAAGATAGTTCCATTCATAATTTTATCCGTATTTTCAAGTGAACCGCTAATTCGATAATTCACATCCTTAAATGCTGGTTGACGGGTCATATTACCAGCGAAAAGCTGCCGTGTGAGGATTTTATGATCCTCAAGAAAGTTAGCCAAATCATTCCGCTTAAAAGGTGCCGAAGCTTTCACTGTAAAGGGGAATCCAAACCAAGAAGGTTCAGAATTTGGAGTAGGTTTGGGTAGGATAAGATACTCTTCAAAACACTTTAACCCTTCACTTAGCTTTTTAAAGTTATCCTTACGTGCTTGAATGAATTCAGGAAGTTTTTTTAACTGAGCAACACCCACAGCAGCTTGCATATCTGTGACCTTTAGGTTATAGCCCAAATGGCTATATACATACTTATGGTCGTATCCGTGAGGTAAATCACCGTATTGACTCTTAAATCGTCGTCCACAAGTATTGTCACAACCTGGGTCGCAATAACAATCACGTCCCCAGTCACGCAATGAAGTAGCGATTCTTTTTAAAATAGGGTTGCTAGTTAATACGGATCCTCCTTCACCCATTGTAATATGGTGCGCAGGGTAAAAACTAGTAGTCGCAATATCTCCAAATGTACCAACCATTTTACCATCGAAAGTAGAACCAACTGCATCGCAACAATCCTCGACCAAAAACAAACCGTATTTATCGCAAATAGCACGAATACTTTTAAGATCAAACGGGTTACCTAAGGTATGTGCTAGTACAATTGCTTTTGTTTTAGGTGTAATTGCTTGTTCAATTAAAGAAATTTGGATGTTAAAGGTTTCAATATCCACATCAACAAATACTGGTATAGCACCGTTCTGAATAATTGGTGTTACAGTAGTAGGAAAACCTGCGGCAACAGTAATTATTTCATCACCTGGCTTAATACGTCTTGTTTTAAGCATTGGTGAAAACAAACTAGAAATCGCAATTAGGTTGGCCGATGATCCTGAATTTACCAACATGCAATATCGTTGTTGCATAATTTCAGCAAATTTAGCTTCAAATTCTTCGGCATATCTACCAGTAGTCAACCAAAAATCAAGTGAGGAATCCACGAGATTGACCATTTCTTCGGCATCATAAATTCGACCGGCAAAAGGAATACTACTCTTTCCTGATTCAAATTGAACTTTGGGGGATTCTTGATAATATTCTACAACCAACTCCAAAATCTTTTTTCTAAGCAACTCCTGACTCATATATACTATTTTTCTTACTATAAATAAACCTTTAGTTTTTCCTTATTTTTTACTTTTCCTAAAACTAACCCACATGAGTCTTCCAAAGATTATCCCCAATCCCAAAAATCCTCCTAGAAAAACACTCACCACCAAAATAATTCCTTTCCGAGGTGCACTTTTCTCATTTGGCACCTTGACAGGCTCCAAAACAGTAAACACAGGTGTTTCCTCTTTTACCGCTATTTTAGCTTGTTCCAACTGCTGAGCCAATCCTTTATAAACGGTGGATGCGATATCATAATTATCGCTTAAACTTTGAAACTCCAGATTTACTCTTTCGGATACAATGTTCCGATGATTGTCTTTATAATCAAAGAATGCGGTTTGGGCTTCTTCATATTCTGATTTCTTTTCGTCGTAACGTTGCTGTACAAAATCAAGATTTTCGCGTGCCTGTTGGGTTTTATAATTAATAATGTATTGTTGTAGCAGCGCCACCCCTTTTTGTACAAACTGTGCAGAAAGTATGGGTTCGCTTACCTCTACGGTAACCATAACCAGATCCGTTTTTTTGTCCACTTCTATTTTAAAGATATTTCGAACCATTCCCAATGCCCTCAGCTCATTTTGAGAAATACTCAATACGCCATAATCTATTCTAACCGTATCTTTCTCCTTTTGATTCGCAGTAAAAACGGCATTTTTTAATGTCCAAGGTAAGCCTATGGTATATTTTTTAATTGTGGAACCTATGGATGCAATGGTATCTGCCAATACATAGTCGTAAATAGATATGGGCTGAGGATATTTTTCAAAGTTAAACTTTTGGTGTATAAACTCATTCAAAAAAGGATAACTATTCACCACTTGCGGATAAATTTCAGCAGGAATGCCCGACGACTCTCCCATCATGGAACCGATATTTATGCCAGCCATTCCCGCCAAGGCGCCCAAGCCACCAAGGTTACCTCCTTTTTTCTCTGCCGATGGAAGTAGTGTGGCTGAGGCTGTATATTTGGCCGGACTAGTGAAGGCATATACCAAACCAATAAATGCACAAACCACAACCGAGTAAATGATGATTTTTCGTCCGGCCCAAATAGTTTTCACCAAGGCTATCAGATCAATTTCATCGTCTTTGATTATGGGGGAAGCCTCCCCCCGAACAGCCTCCCCCCTGCCCCCTCCCAAGGAAGGGGAGTTGGAGGCCTTCTCTTGGGAGATTTCTTCGGCTTCGCTGTTAGCGTTTTTTGGCTCTGGGGTGTTGTTTTTATCTTGGTTCATGTTTGTCGGCGAATTATCTCAAATTATTTGGAATATAATATTTTACCTACCCTGTCGATATGTTCTTTTAGCGCAGGCTCGTTACGTTCGTAAATGATAATATCAAATTATATCTTTTATTTTAACCTGAATAGGGCAGGTTAAAAAACTTCCCAAGTTCCTCCTTTATCAGGCCCTACCCTTTTTATTACATTTTGGCTTCTTAGCTGTTCAAGATCCCTAAGAATGGTTCGACGGGTAACACCCCCGATTTCAGCCAATTCATCCACTGTAATTACCGGATTCTTAGAAATATAAGCAACAATTAAACGATGCCTGTCATTAGTGACATTTTCAGTGACATTTTCAGTGACATTTTCAGTGACATTTTCAGTGACATTTTCAGAAAACACCGTCACCATAAATCCGTCGGATATATTCTTAAATTCCGGCACAGGCAAGTTAGCATCAGTAAAATAATTAAGGATACGCTTAATTCCGGAACCATATTTTTCAACCAGCCCCATATCCTTACTAAAGTCAGCCAATACTTTATTCCGTGGTGTTGAACGGTAATTATTACTCAACAAGTCATCAACCGATATCGTATCCGGTAATCGACCGGGATTATAGAATTCAATGCGGTCGTTAAACACTTTAACAATCGAATCGGAACTTGACCGGTAATCCCTATGCAGTATCATGTTAATAACAACCTCCCGGATTGCTTCCAAGGGATATTGCCATATTTGGATATTTTTAGCTTCACCAGTTATAATCACCTCTTTATTAATATGCTTCCTAACAAAATCGATAACAACATCAATTTGTGTCAAAATATCCGATTTTGAGCGGACTGAATCCTTAATAGTTATCTCATCCTGAAAACGACCTAATTCAATGGTCGTATTAACCGAATCTTTTTCTTTAAATAATAAATAGGCAGCATTTGTCAGTTTATTATCCCTAATTAAATCATACTTCATAAGAAAGGCCACAGGATCTTCGTATATAGAAAGCTGATTCTGCTTCATGACCTCGATAGCCCTTTGTACTTTTTCAAGTGAAATATCATCGATGACATGCAACGGGTCGGGAAATGAATCCCAACTCATATTAATGGACTTCAAATGCAAATCTACCACTTCAGATACCAACAAGGGATGATTGGAATTTTCTACTCTCTTATAATAACGACCTTTGGTTGACACAGGCTTAACAGGATACTCATCGCAAGTAAGAATCACTACGTTTTTATTATCTACAGAAACAACCTCAACATCAGGGATAAGAACAGGTGCGGTTTTATTCTTCACTTCATTCACCCAATTCACGATGGTCTCCTTCCCTAACTGCACTCCCGTTATTTCACCATTATCAGTAACGCCAACCAACACACTACCGCCTTTGGTATTCGTAAATGCCACCAATGACACAATTGCTTCCGCATTAAATGAAGACTTAAATTCAACATGAATACCTTCACCTTTAGCAATTATATCAAGAATAGGTTGTGCTGTCATCAATTAAAAGATGTAAAATTAAAAATTGTTTTTAATGTTGTCTTTATCTTGGTTCATGTTTGTCGGCGAATTATCGCAAATTATTTGGAATATAATATTTTACCTACCCTGTCGATATGTTCTTTTAGCGCAGGCTCGTTAATACGTTCGTAAATGATAACATCAAACTTATGAGGGAGAAATAGTTCATCCATCTCAATAAGAGCAGCGGTTATATCTTTTGTGGATAAGTTATCGCCTTTAATAGCTATATCTATATCCGATCCATTCGAATGGCTACCTTTGGCTCTGCTTCCGAATAAAATCACTTCTGTAATTTTACTATTTGCTTTAAAAACAACTACGATGCTTTCAATTTCAGACACCATCAAACCAAATTTAGTAGGTGCTACCATTATAGATTCTCTAGTTTCTCTTTTAAATCAAGAAATAAGTTATAATACGAACTTTTTATATCGTTAATCACGTCTGCTGCAGTTTCCTCGTTATAGGTATGCGAAGTTAGATTTCTACTTTTAAGCATTTCCATCCATTTTCTTCCGTCTACTATATAACCATCCTGAAAACTTTGCTCAATAACCGGACGCGGTCCAACAATAGACTGATAACCCTTTTCTTTTAACAAGTCTTGTAAGGTCTTCCAGCCTAATTCATAGGTATATTCAAATGCTTTTATCAATCCCTGCTCTTCAATTTCATTCAATTCCTCTTTGTTGATAATCTTTTCCATCTGCAACAGTGCTTTCCTGAAATTACTGAAACGTTGCTCCCATCGAATATCTTTCATAGTGATTTAGGTTTTACAAACACCTACTTATGTATTTACTTCAAACTATTTGCTATTGTAACAATAGTCAGCGACATGGATGTCATAACCGCAGCAATGCCCACCCATGCTTGTGTGCTCAATTTATCTCTTTCAGGTCGCTGAGGAACAACAATCTCGGCACCTGGAATAATGTTAGGATATTTTCGGAATAAAAGAAAACTTCTGGTAATGGCCGATGATCCGTTTGGATAAAGAACATAAGTTTTACCCTTTTTTGCATTAATGGAGAAGCCACCACTTCTGTGAATATAATCCTTGCTAGTTAAGCCTTGGGTAAAAACTGTTGAGGAAGGATTTAATACCTCACCGGATACTTTAACCGTTTGCAGCATAGCGGGTATCCGAATCTCATCGCCATGCTCCATATATATATCTCCTCTTGACCCGGGGCTATCCAGTATTTTCTCCAAATCGATGCTGACTGTTTCAAAATTTAAACTGGAAAAACGCAGGGCGGTATCTTTCAGCATCAACTCATTTCTTATCGCCTTATCCTCTTCACTCAACTCGTATTTCCGTATCAGTTTTGCTCCTTCGGGGTAAGCATAGGAGGTAAGGCCTCCGGCTCTTGCGATGACATCGGATATTCTTTCGACTCTTGATGCCAGCCCATAGTTACCTGCATACATGACCTGCCCAATCAAGGTAACTACATTGTTTTCTCTGTAACCCGGCATGCGGCGCACGAAAACCTCATCAAACGGTTTTAAAACAAAAGCACTTCCGTCGTCACTAATGGTAAGATCCCTAGCGAGGCTAAACTGGAACAATTGCGACGTTTTTTCGGCACTTTTATCGGCATCCTCATAAGTAAGCCTTCTCATCACTTCAATAGACGACTGCGATCCGGCCTCTGAAAACCCCCCGGCCAACAGTATCAAATCACCCAAGGTAATGTTTTCGCCATATTGAAAGACACCCATATTTTGCACCTCTCCCCAAATTGCTACGGTTGGTTTTTCACTCATGTCATCAATGGAGGTAATAAAAACCGCATCGTTGGGCTTTAAATCATAATCTTCTCTACCTTCGATGACATTAAGCACATTAAAGGAAAGATTTTCGGGTGTGTAGTTTGATTTTAAGCGCGATATAGTTCCTCGCGTCAAAAAGGCATTTTCCTTTAAACCATTGGCTTTATTTATCAAGCTGCTCAAAGTTAATCCCTCGCTATATTCATAATTCCCGGGATTAAAAACAGCACCCACAATGTTTACCTTATTACTGTACCTCTCCAGTATTTTACCCACAAACAAACTGTCGCCATTTTTTATGCTAACCGAAGCCAACTCTTCTTGACGGATATTTCTATATTCCATTTCAATCTCGCCACTCCGATACATTTCAATCCGAGATTTATTGGCCAAGGCTTCAAATCCACCGGCAAAACGAACCATATCGGAAACTGTTTCATTGTTCTTGGCTTCAAAAATTCCAGTTCGTTTAAATTGACCTTGTATTTTTATACGATTAGCATAAGTGGGCACCATTACCACGTCATTATCCATCAATGCCACATTAACCGCTGCGTTGCCGTTTATTAAAAAATCGTACACATCCAGATTCGCAATTATCCTCCCACCTCTAATCAATTGAACATCTCTGAATGAACCCAATTTATTGGGGCCTCCTGAAAGATATAAAACATTAAATAAGGAAGCCGTTCCGGGCATTGTATAGGTTCCCGGTGTAAAAACCTCGCCAACCACATTAACTTTTATCGTTTTGAGCTGTCCGGTACGAACCGATGCGAACGTTTTTGGTGCATTGCTCCTCAAATCGGAATATATGCTCGAAAGTTTTGAAAGAATTTGACTTTGGGCTACATCCAGATTAAGTCCTCCCACATAAATGGGACCAACCAAAGGAATATTAACACTCCCGTTCCTATCAATAATTAAATGATACGACTGTTGCGAGCTTCCCCATATATCCACATGTAAATGATCGCCCGGGCCTAAAAGATAAGAATCGGGCACGGGCATACTTATACTTGGTTCGAATGTAAGATTCTTGTTGTTAAACAAGGACACGCCAAATATCCTTGTATCTAGTTTTTGCTTTTCAATCTCCACCTTTTCACTTAATCCGTTACCGATAGTCTGTGTATCCAGTTCGCTATCGTTAAAGCCCGAGGCACGTCGCGATATGCCACTATTCGAATTTCCACTCTTAATAGCTCGTATTCTTTCTTTTAGCTGATCAATTTGATCCTGAGTTAATCCTTTGGCTTTACCCAATGCCATAGCATCCGATTCGCTTAAGCCTCTTTTCTCAATCTCAGCTATAACTTCTTTTATTTGATCCTCCGAAAGTGCTTTTACATTGACTTCGCGGGCATTCACATTCTGAGCATAGCTATTCATTGGCATGAATAAAACGTAGCCAACAAAAAATAGTGACAAATAAATTCTCATTTAAACTTTACTTTTATATTTGTTTTATGTGTCCCCTTTTATATAAAAAAATAACTTTTTCTGAGCGACTTAACCTACTACTATTTTTGGAGGCGCAAAAGTAAAAAAAATCCTTAATGTAAATAGTATTCTTACTTTATAATAGTATTTTCGTTTGCAATTTAACTTTTGCTCTAATCTATTCTAAAAATTAAAACTCTAAGGTTAGTTACGGTTCATGTTAGCTATGGTTGCTATGGTAAGTCCGATAGATGCCATCGCACTTCCTATGGATATCCACATTTGTGCCGACATACCTTCCTTTTCGGGTTTAAGGGGAACAATGATCTCGGAACCTGGGGTTACTTTTGGATAATTGCGGAAAAACAAGAAACCTTTGGTTCCTGAAGCCGATCCATTGGGATAAACCACATATACTTTCCCTTTTTTTGCCAGTATGCCAAAGCCACCGCCATCCCATATATAAGCTCTTAGTGATTTGCCATGTATATAATTCGATGAAATAGGATTTAGTACTTCCCCCGATACTTTTACTGTTTGTATGTTTTTTGGTACAGATAGCTCATCGCCATCTTTTAAAAATATATCGTCACGACTGCTGGGAGACTCTATTGCCTCTCGCAAACTTATACCTACGACTTCAAAATCGAGATCAGTAAATACCAAGGTACTGTCCCTTTGCAGCAACTCGTCACGCAGTCGCTTTTGTTTATCACCTATCCGCACACGCCTAGTTAGCATTGCCCCTTCGGGATAAGCATCGGGAGTTAAGCCGCCAGCTCTTTTTATTAAATCCGAAACACGCTCTTTTGTAGAAGCCAGGGAATACGAACCGGCATAAGCCACTTCGCCTCCTATTTTAACAATCGAAGGTACTGCAAAACCCGGTAATTTTCGGATAAATACCTGATCGAAAGGTTGCAATTCAAAGGAAGCTTCTGTTTGTTCCAGTTGAAGGTTACGGGGAACTTTTATTGTGATAACATGAGCTAGCATTTCATTTACTTGCGAACCTTCTTCTACCGATAATTTACGCGCCACCTCAATGTAGGCATCTGATGCCGATTGTAAAAAACCACCTGCTTCAAAAATCAAATCAGCCACTGTCATCTCCTCTTTAAAGTCATAAAGATCGGGATTTTGCACTTCGCCAAAAATACGCACCGTTCTGAATTCTCTTAAATCATGGATAGAAGAGATATTTATTTCATCATCTCTTTTCACTTTTAAATCTGTTGTACCATTTAGCACATCGCTCACGTCAAAGGCAATACTTTGTAAGCTCATATCCTCCTTTACCCTGGTAATAATTCCACGATGCAAACTTGCATCTTCCCTGATTCCATCGGCCCGTTTTATTAATTCCGACAGTTGTAGTCCTTCTGTTACCTCATAATCACCCGGACGATACACAGCACCCTTAATGGTAGCCATATTTTGAAAGCGCTTTATTATCTTGCCCACAAAAATACTATCCCCATTCTGAGTGGTTATTGTTTTCGCTTCGCTATTCAACACATCTTTAAACAACATGTCCCGACCCGTCTTTCTATACAATTGCAGTCGGTGGGTGTAGGCATTTTCGGTAAATCCTCCGGCAAACTTTATCATATCATCCACCGTTTCATTCTCCTTGGCTTCAAAAAGTCCGGTACGCTTAAACTCACCCTCCAAGATAACCCTATTTACATAGGGCGAAACCAGAATAACATCGGCATTTCTTAAAGAAACATTAACAGCCGAGTTACCATTTATCAGATAATCGTACACATCCAACTGCGATATAACTTTACCGTCCCTAAGTAATTTTATCTCTCTAAAAGAGCCTGATGGGTTAGGCCCTCCTGCGAGGTACAGCGCATTAAAAATCGTTGATGAACCGGAAAGGGTATAGGTGCCGGGAGCGAAAACTTCACCTATCACATTTACCTTAATGGGTTTAATCTCGCCTATACTAACACTTGCAAACGTTCGTGGTGTACTGGACTCTAAATCGCGGTAGATAAGCACCAGTTTATTCTTTATTTTATTTGTGGCTGCCTCCAGGGTAAGACCTCCGACCGATATTATTCCAACATTAGGGATATTTATATTTCCGTTCCTATCCACCGGCAATTGATAACTTTGCTGCGATGCCCCCCACACATCTACGGATATCTCATCACCGCTACCAATTAAATAAGATGGGGACACTGCGCTGTTAATGCCTGGCTCGAAGGAGAGATTTTCATTATTGAAAAAAGAAAATCCAAATATGCGTTTTTCAACTTTTGCAGAATCTACAATAGCTTTTGTACTCAAGGTATTTAGAAAGAAGTCATCTTCTTCGTTTAATATAGAATTAGCCTTTCCTTTTTCGCGATCACTTGCACGATCATCGCCCTTCATTTTATAATCGGCAATTTTTTGTTTTAACTCACGTATCTGCGACTCCGACATACCGCGGGCACGTGCCAGAGCCAATGCTTCTTGCTCCGTCATGCCCCTTTTATCCATTTCAGATACAATGCGTCCAACTTCTGAATTTGTAAGTGCACCAACATCAACTTTTTTAGGATCTACGTTTTGGGCAAATGGTTTTACCGTAATAAAAGAAAAAATAATAATCGTGAGTATGCAAAACTTTACTTTCATTAAAACTAAATTTTTTTGTATTAAGATATTAGTTTGCAAAGTAGGTTTAGAAATTAAAAACGTACATAAAAGCTCCTTAGTATATTAAGCAAGCAACAGATTTACGTCCAAATACCTATCTTGGTTATTTGTTGGTTATCCCACAAAAATCCAGTACCACTTTGTTATTATCAATGCTAAGTCCTTTAAACTCTTGGTGTGCTACTAGGAAAACGATAATGTCGGCGTTTTTAATAGCCTCGCGGTAATCGGTTAATTTAAATACCTGGTGATCGCGGATATTGGGTTCTACAAAATACACCACTTCATCGTTTATACCTTGCAGAACTCGTTGTGCAATATACTTGGCAGGCGATTCCCTAAGGTCGTCGATATTGGGTTTAAAGGCCAATCCCATGATAGCGATTGATGCAGGTGAGCCATTTTTGAGTTCGAACGCTTGCTTAGCCTCTTCAATCTTTTCGGCTACCCAAAACGATTTGTAATTGTTGGTTTCGCGTGCCTTACCTATCATTTGTGCCTCGCGCGGATAATCGGACACGATAAAATAAGGATCCACCGCTATGCAGTGTCCACCCACACCGCAGCCGGGTTGCAAAATATTGACCCGTGGATGCTTATTGGCCAGCTGAATCAGCTCCCATACATTGATGCCAGCTTTATCGCATATGAGCGACAGCTCGTTGGCAAAAGCAATTTGCACATCGCGGCTTGCGTTTTCGGTCAGTTTACACATTTCGGCGGTACGGGCATTGGTTGCATGCAATTTACCTTGCACAAATTCCGCATAAAACTCCGTAGCTTTTTGGGTGCTTTGCTCGTTAACACCACCAATAACTCGGTCGTTGTTCACCAGTTCGAACATAACATTACCCGGCAGCACACGCTCGGGGCAGTACGCCAGGTAAATTTTATCTTTAAGCTCCGGCCGTGCCGCAAATATCAGCCGTTCCATTTTTTCGGTAGTCCCCACAGGCGATGTAGATTCGATGATGAACAAGTCGCCTTCTTTGAGTAAAGGGATTACATTTTTGGTAGCGGCCTCTACATATGATATATCGGGTTCGTGATTTCCCTTAAAAGGAGTTGGCACGACGACTAAATATACATCGGCAGGTTTTACAGTTGTTGATGCCGTTAAATAACCCTCTTTTACGGCATTGGCCACATAAGATTTTAAATCGGGTTCTACAATATGAATTTCACCACGGTTGATGGTTTCTACCACTTGGGAATTTATGTCCATACCCGTTACTTTAATCTTATGGGATGCAACTAAAGCACTTGTTGGCAGACCAATATATCCAAGGCCAATGGTAGATACAGTTATGTTTTTCATTTTAAAATAGTATCAAGATTTGAGTATCAAGATTCTATGTCCAAATCCAAATTAGAATCTTATTTTTATTAATTTTGTTAATATTTTTAAGGAAGTATTTCCAATACTATCCTGCGTAGGGTGGCCTTCTGTGTCACCCTACCATTTTTAAAGCTTCTTCATC
>JAGXIO010000146.1 GCA_024635555.1 Saccharicrinis sp. | reverse complement strand
TAATAGACATTAGACTTATTTACAAACGCCATAATATCAGCGTGTTATAGGAAATTACACAACTAAGTAAACAATCTAATATTCAAACAGTTACAAAAAAATAACGAAGTGTTGAACGAGATAAAGTCAAAAATCAAGATTGAAATGGCCAATGGGATTTTTAGTTATTCTTTTGGCAGCTTTTTTTATCTCAATTGATATAAAAAGTTAAACAACTTTACCCTTCCTTATAAACGCTATGATAAATATAAACAAGTAAGGAATCTCTAACTGAGCCGCTCATAGTCCCTTTTGTAATCTAAACATATTATCTATTGATTACCTTACTAGAGCGACCCACTTTCGTAACTAAAAACATCTCCGTCATTACGCATAATGTTGACAATATAGCATTTCTATCATAAATATCCCAGCCACCATTTTAATTGCTGCCAATCGGGATAGAATAGCGGATTACTCCACCTATCCTCCCCCAGATCCGGACATACAGAATTATTCGTATTAAATCTGCTTTTTTATGGCACTCATGATTTTCAATACCCGTATCCGGCTCATCAGCTAATATGTTTAATTATCTGGTGCATAAATTTAGACATTATAGTGGGTTATTTTAGGTTTGGGAAGCTTAAAGTATTTCAATAACTCCCAATACCCTTTCCATGTATAGCTTGTGCGTTGGCTCCTTCGGTTTAGCCATTTAAACCACGCATATATCGCTATTTGATACATCCCGTTTATGCTGTTGAAGTTGCGAGCGCTCGCTCCTTCAATGCCGCGAATGCGGAGGGGAGCTCCAGCTTTTGGAAACATTTAAATCGCAAAGGGCACCGCCTGCCATGCCAGAAAAGCCTAGCCCTAACTTTGAGTTATACATCGTTGCTGTAAAAACAATAGCCCAATCGGGCTACATGGGAGAGGTATGCCCCATTCTCATCCTAAAACGCTATAAACCATGGCAAATCCGAAAAAAAACCCACAAAAATATACACCCAGAAAAAAATATAAAATTATCTTTCTAAAACTGAAAGATAATATGCAAATATTGCACCTTTCGGACTTACAGTTCCGTTTTCCAGTCTTGCAATTGCGTTTTTCCAACGTACATCTCCATTTTTCGGAGTTGCATGCGCATTTTCCATGCTTACATCTCCATTTTCCTGACTTACAAATGTGTTTTTCCGAGTTACATTGCCGTTTTTCGGACTTACAGTTGTATTTTCCCGACTTGCAGTTGTTCTCCTTCTGCTTTTTCCTACCTAAAACGCCTTTACAGGGCTATTTTTAAGAACTTAATGATAAATATAACGAAAATATTTTATGCGTATTATAATGACTTAAGCAACACCCTTTTCGTACAGGTATTTTTGAAATTCGATAAACAGCGAACTTATATCTTGTACCTCGCCAAGTATTGCCATTGCATCTTCTAAAGATTGATATTTGTTTGTAAGCAATACAGGTAATTTATCCTGGTCGAGTTCGTCAACGCCTGATTCAATATACTTACTTAATACGAATTCGATGAATATTTTCTGTTTATCGTCGAGCAAAGCAAATATAGTAGCTTGTGCAGCTGCTACCCTTTGTTCACGTGTTAATGGTTTTATATCGCTATTAAATACATACTCCAGAACATCGAATAAGTCGCTTTTTTCAGCATCTATCAACTTTTGAAGGTTGTCTAATTCGTCTCTGCCGTAGCCTGCTTCGTCTAGTTTTTCGAGTAGGATTTTTCGGGTTAATGGATTGCTCCAAATTTTCCTCAATTCTTCTTCACTTTTGAAAAGATTGGGCAATTCTCCAAAGAGGTTGTTTAGAAATTCTTCTGCTGAAATGGGTTTCCCATCGGCACTCCAAAAAGAGGTAGATACCATGTGCTGAATTTCCATTTGTTTGCCGTTCTTCAATTTTACTTTTACTTTCTTTTTGCAAACACATGGCTGCTCACCGCATTTATAGCAAGGTGGTGGCGGTTCTTTGATGCAAATGCAAGGCAATTGACCGCAAACATTGCACGGTCTGGGTGGTTTCTTTTCACAGACACAAGGCAATTGACCGCATGTAGGACAAGGGTCTTCCGAAACGGGTTCACCGTCCCATTCGGGGTCGGCAAAGTGGTGGTAAGCATCTACAAAATCGTATATGGTAAAAAACTCTTTGCCATCGAACAGGCGTGTGCCGCGACCCACTATCTGTTTAAACTCTATCATTGAATTGACAGGACGCATTAACACAATGTTGCGGATATTCCTTGCATCTACACCAGTGGAAAGTTTTTGTGATGTGGTAAGAATGGTGGGTATTGTTTTTTCGTTGTCTTGAAATTTGCGTAGGAATTGTTCGCCAATTTCGCCATCGCTGGCGGTTACCCGAACGCAATAATCGGGGTTTTTACTTTGTTTGTACTGATTAATTAAATCGCGAACGGCGGCGGCATGGTCTTGCGTGGCACAAAAGATTATAGCCTTTTCGTTTTGATTTACATCATCCATGAAAATGCGGACCCGATGGGCTTCGCGTTCTTTTATCTCGATAATACGGTTAAAATCGGGCTCGGTATATAAACGTCCTTCTTCTATTTCGCCTTCAATAATCTGGTCGTCGCTGGTATAGATGTAATCATCGAGGGTAGTTTTGATGCGTTTTACTTTGAAAGGAGTTAAGAAACCATCGTTTATACCTTCTTTAAGCGAATAGATGTATACAGGCTCACCAAAGTATTTGTAAGTATCAACATTGTTCTTACGTTTTGGGGTAGCTGTTAAACCCAACTGAACGGCAGGAGAAAAATATTCTAAAATGCCCCGCCAGTTACTTTCATCATTTGCCCCGCCACGATGGCATTCGTCTATTATAATGAAATCGAAATAATCGGTAGGATAATCACCAAAGTATGGTTCGGCAAGCTCACCAACCTTTGATTCGTCTGATGATTTATTCTTTGATAGTTTTTTCAATAATTCAATATCGCCTTTTATTAAAGCAATTTTCTTCGCTCTACTCCAACCCTGAATTTGTTTTTCTCTTTCGAATGCCTTGTCTATTCGGTCAAAGGTTTCGTAATACACTAATTTGACAGGAAGATTATTAGCAGTAAAATTTGCTCCTTCTCCATCTTTATGTTGTTCTAACCTAACAACTAAATCCTTTGTACTACCTGTATAAAAACTTCCATCAGTACATTGTAGAAAATACATATAACAATATGCCTTTTCACTTAACTCTATTTCCTCGAAATCAATATCATTATCCTCAGCGGTTCCTGAGCTTGTCGAAGGACCGCTCATAAAAGTTTGGAAAATGGTAAAGAAAATACTGCCATTGGTAGGCACTTTGCCCGACTTTTTAATTTCAGTGGGTTTAATACGTACCAAAGCATCTTCGGGGAAGGCAGAAAATGAGTTATAGGCTTGGTCGGCTAAAATATTTCGATCAGCAAGAAACAGAATTCTTGGTCTTCTTGCTGGCTCGTCGGGTCGGTGAGCCTGTCGAACCGTCCAACGAGTTTGAAATAGTTTCCATGCAATTTGAAAGGCGATAGCTGTTTTCCCTGTGCCTGTAGCAAGGGTTAATAAAATACGTTGACTGTTTTTTGCAACCGCTTCGAGGGCATAATTGACTGCTAATTCCTGATAGTAGCGAAGTTGCCAAAAGCCCCCTTTGTCTTCGAAAGGCACAGAGGAGAATTTCTCGCGCCATTCGTTATAATCTGAAAATGTCTTGTTCCAGAGTTCATCAGGCGAAAGGAATTCTGAAACCAAGCCTTCGATACCCGTTAGCATATTGATTTGGTAAATCTCTTTTCCGTTGGCGGAATAGGTATAAGCTAAGCAAAGTTTGTCGGCATAAAGTTTGGCTTGTGCCACACCTTCGGTTACCGAAATGTTATCGGCTTTGGCTTCGACAACTGCCAGTTTAATACCTTTATAAACGAGAATGTAATCCGCAATAAGAGGTTTGCTACGGCGACCGCCTGTTTGAATTCTGCCCTCGGTAATTTTACAAACATTGTGTTCGCGAAGTACTTTAGAGCCTTCAATAACGCCCCAACCGCAAGCTTTTAATTTTGGGTCGATTAATTCTGCTCTGGTTTCGGCTTCGTTCATATTGCTACTGATTTTAATCTTTTCAAACAAGAATTTAACATCTTAATCACATAACCATCACATAATAAAATATTAAAAACCAATTGATTAGGTGTATTGGTGGTTTGTATTATCACATAACCATCACATAAGATTTTAAGCTTTTATAATTTAGTATGTAATCGGCAATAAGCGGTTTGCTAGGACTACCGCCTTTTTGAATTCTGCCATCGGCAATTATACAAACATTGTATGCATGAAGTATTTTTGAGCCTTCAATAATGCCCCAATCGCAAGCTTTTAGCTTTGGGTCGATTAATTCTGCTCTGGTTTCGGCTTCGTTCATATAGATTGAATGTTAAGTTTCTATTGAGTTTCTAATTAGCAATTATTCGTTTTCTAACAAATTTTGCTCAATAGCGTATCGGAGCCAACGTTTTTCGCCTTTTGTAAAAAGTTTACCAACATCAACCATATTTTTAAGCACCCTGCGCACTTTATGCTTATTTATTTCTTCACCAATTCGTTTATGTATCTCACTGAAGGCACTGCTTGGGTAAGCTTTAATATCTTTATACAACAATTCCTCTAAACGGTATTCTTCAATATTTTTTAGGGTAGTTTTGCCCGTAAAGTTTATTTTTCTAATAAACTCTGGGTTAATTGAATATTGCGTTCCTTTTCCAATGCCTGATTTTTTAACCAGTTCATATTCTAATAAGCGCCCCAGCCAATTGCGTAAGCCAACTTCTTCACGTTGGTTGAGCAACTTTGATATTTCAATTGCGCTGTACGACTGTTGCTGTGCTATAAGTCCAAGAGAAATAATTTCCTTTTGCTTAAGTATAAACTCTGAACTGGCTTTATCCATAAGTCGCACTATATCTTTGCTGATAAACTGTTTTTTAATGGTAACAATTACCCGTTCGTCGGTTTCATTTACTATTGGAATAGGTTTACCTGAACCTAATAATTTTGCGTACACCAAGTCGTATCCACTTCCTTCTTTTTCCATTAAGCCTAAATCGTAAAATACTTTCGACAATTGCTCATTACGCCTTACCGATTGTGTAAGAATATTACCTGGGGTTACTCCATATGGCAACCTGCCTGGGCTGTGTATTTCTACTTTATCGTGAAAAATATTAATAAAGATATCGCCACGGGTAGTATAGGTACGATGAACTAAGGCATTTACCACCAATTCGCGCACAACTTCGATGGGAAAAAAGGGTATGTTTTTACGAAACATTCCTTCTGATATTTCAATGCTCTCTTGCCAATCGGGAACATCAGAAAGAATTTTATCAAGCAATTCTTTGGGATTTAAAAAATAATCGTCGAGCAAAAGTTTCCATACTTTTTCTTCATTTTCGTCGTACCTAATAACCTGTATTGATGGCGGATATAACAGCGAAGCACGGTCGGTTCGTTGTCCTATCCAAAGTATGCCTAAATTGGTTAGGTAATTTCCTTTTTGAAAGAAATAGTGTTCAAGTATTTCATCGTCCGACATTTCTTTTATGAAACCACTAACACGGCTTGACCTGTGTATGTCGCTAATAAAATCTGATTTCTTTTTAGAGTCAAATAATGATTTGTCAATACGTTTGGTTGTTTGTATTTCCCAAACAAAAGCATTTTTTTCGGCAGCAAGCCTCGCCATTTCATCGGGTGGAACAGGGCGGCATTCATCGGCTACCCTAACGTAATATTTACCATCGGTGGTTGACGCTATGGTTTGTACATTTCGAAAAACCTGAATTTTTATATATTCAGCTTTGTTTGAAGCCGTTTCGATGGTAATGGCAACGGCAACATTTACCGACCTTTGTACAATATTCTTTTGAAGGATATCGGGTAAATTTTTGTCTTTAATGGTTTGTCCCAGTGGGGGAAGGCTTTCGTTATCTTCAACACCTACAACTATTTCACCTCCCTGTGCATTTGCAAAGGCTACACAATCTTTTACCAACTCATCCCAGTCGGTTTGTTTTCCTTTTAGAAAACGTAGCGATTTTTTATCGAGGCTTTTGTTTTCTTCCATATTTTACAATTCTCCATTAAATGCTTTATGCAAGATACTCTTTTTTAGTTCTTCTAAATCAGTGAGTTTCTTTTGGTAGATGGATTGGAGTTTTTTAGATTCGTTTTGAAGGGCATTAAGTTTAATAACGATTGTTTGTTGTTCTTTAACTGATGGAAATGGAAATTTTTGATTTTCAAAGGTTGCCAAATTAATATTGTCTCTTGCAGTACCTTTCCCTTTCTCTTTCAAATATGCTTTGAACGATTGTAACAGATATTCAACATATTCATTGTTTGCTTTTTGAGGTTTAACAACAATACCAATTACACTATCAGGAAAACAGGAGTCAAAATCTAATATTGCAGTTTCAGCTACATTCGCCCCAACAATAGCAATACAGATTGTTCCTTTTCTCCATAATTTACTTTGAGCTAATCCTTTTTCATTGTAAGTACTTGAATAAGTTTTTAGCCAATGATTTGCGCTACTAATGTCGCCTGTTTGAATTAAAGGATAATCACCACCTAGAATTGATTTATCGCCTCTTGGTCTATGCTTTGATTTACCTCTTGAGAATTCTACAGAAACTTCGTTTAAAGTAAGTTCTTGCCAACTCTCACCTTTATTTTCAAATACCCCTTGCAAATAACTTTCAAAAAGAGCTTTGGCATTATTCAGGTTTTGTTCGGCATTGGCTTTTGCTTTGGCAATGGCAGCAAAGGCTTGGTCGAGAATGGAGACAATGCGTTGTTGTTCGGGGAGTGGGGGAATTGGGATTTCAATTTGTTTAAATTTTGCCATAGATACTCCACCAATTACCCCTGCTAATTCCGAACTAAAATATTTTTGAAAACTAGAACTAAAATAGTAATAGTAAACATATTTGCTCAAAACACCATTTTTTGGAACTGTTGCAAAAAGTTTATTTCCAAAACAAACCTCTTGATTGGTAAAACCAATTTTTCTTCCAGCACTGCCACCCTCAGCACATATCAAAACAGTATTTGCAGGAGCTAATTTAAAATTATTCTTTTCATTAAAAGGTATTTTAACCCCGTTTTCATAATCCAATTTACTTTCAAAACTAACATCTTTAGTTGCTATAAAAGGTAGTCCACTTCCAATATTAGTGTATTTTACTTCCTTAACTTTGGCATTAATACTATTACCATTAAATACTGAGCTTATATCTGAAAGCTTTTTTATTTCCCAATCCTTTCTCATATTAAATCAAGAATTGAGTTTAAAATGGTTTCACTTTCTTTGTCGAGTGCTTTTATTTCGTCCAAAATTACTTTTGGGGTACGCAAAGGAGCTTCCTCAGGAGTATTGGGGTTTTTGGCTGATAGGTCGGCTTCGGCAAGCTCAGCCACCTTTCTTCCATCTATATTCCAAGAGTTTGGTGTTTCTGGACCCTCAGACGCTGAGGCTCTCGAAGCGTAAAGTTCAATAAATTCTGCGAGGTCGTTTTCGTTTAAGGGATTGCCTTTACCGAGGTTACGGGCTAAGTTTAATTGGTAAAACCAAGTCTTTTGGGTTGGTGCGCCTTTTTCGAAAAATAAAACTACCGTTTTTACACCTGCACCAGCGAATACGCCACTTGGTAAATCGAGCACCGTATGTAAGTTGCAGTTGTTTAATAGTTCTTTACGAATGGCAATACTGGCGTTGTCGGTATTGCTCAAAAATGTGTTTTTAATAACAACGCCTGCTTTACCTCCAGCCTTTAGTATTTTAATAAAATGCTGCAAAAACAGACTAGCAGTTTCGCCCGTTTTTATGGGGAAGTTTTGCTGTACTTCAGCACGTTCTTTACCGCCAAAGGGTGGATTTGCTAATACTACATTGTAGCGGTCTTTTTCTTGTATATCGGCAATATTTTCGGCAAGGGTGTTGGTATGAATAATGTTTGGGGCTTCTATTCCATGAAAAATCATGTTCATGGTGCCAATAATGTAGGCTAATGATTTTTTCTCTTTTCCGTAAAAAGTCTTTTTCTGTAGCGTTTCGGTGTCTTTGGAAGAAAGAGACGCACGCTCGTGCGTCTTTACATGCGTAAGATAGTCGAAGGCTTCGCATAAGAAACCTGCGCTACCAACTGCGCCGTCGTAGATGGTTTCACCAATTTTTGGGTTAACTACTTTTACTATGGTTCTAATTAAAGGGCGTGGGGTGTAATATTCTCCACCGTTTCGCCCTGCATTGCCCATGTTCTGAATTTTGGATTCGTACAAATGGCTCATCTCATGCTTTTCGGCATGGGTGCGGAAACGAAGCTGGTCGATAAGATTTACCACCTCTCTCATGTTGTATCCGCTTTGTATCCTATTTTTTAGTTCGCTGAAAATCTCACCTACTTTGTATTCAATGGTATCGGGATGCTCGGCAGATGTCTTGAATTTTTTGAGGTAAGGGAAAAGTTTTTCGTTTACGAAGTCAACCAGGTCATCGCCTGTCATGGCATTGTGGTCTATTGCACCATTCTCGAGTTTGGGCGCAGCCCAAACAGCCCATTGATATTCTTTTTCTAAAAGCTTGGTATAGGTTTTACCTGTCAATTGTGCTGCTGTCTCTTTGTCTTTCTCTAAATCGGCAAGGTATTTAAGGAATAAAATCCAAGATGTTTGCTCCACGTAATCTAACTCGCTCCCGCATCCTGCATCCTTGTGGAGTATGTCGTCTATGTTTTTAAAAGTCTGTTCGAACATGTTCTTTAATCAGTTTTCAATAAATCAATTTTCTAATAACCCCCAAAGTAACAAAAAAGCACTGGTGTGTCGGCAAAAAAACAGCTCTTTTGCAAATTTTGGTCGTGTGTCGGCTTGTGCGATTTGCAAATGTGCTGTTTTGTGCGGTGGGGTTTCATTTTTTTTGCGGGGGGAAGAAAAAACAAAATAAATTCCATCAAGTTTGCACCGAACTTATCTGCGAGTTGATTTTTTACACTTGCAGCCAACTTTTCAACAACCTCATATAACTGCCTTTTATTTCAATTATGTGCAAAATATGGCTACGCCGAATTTCTACTGGCGTTTATGTTTCCGAACATAGCCCTGATCACCATTTTTTCGTACACCTCCACATTTATGTCCTTATTGCCGTTGTTGGCTTCCTGAATTTTCATGAGGGCGTATTGCTGAATTAACAGCAGCGGCAGCACTACGCGTTCCCTTAGACGTATACTCATGAGACTGCGTGGATTATCTTCCAATAAACTAGATAGACCAGATACTTTTAACAGCATTTCCTTGGTGAGTATAAATTCATCGTAAAGCATTTTCCAGAAACCGCCAAAGCGTTTGTTTTTTTCGAGATAACGGGTAAGCTGAAAGTTGGTCTTGCTCATGCTCTGCATACTATTGGCAAGCAATGTTTTAAAAAATATGGAATCCTTATATAGGTCAACACATGCTTGCAGGTTTCCTTTATCCTCTTGTTCCTTTAGGGCAGTACCCACGCCATAAAAACCCGGTACATTTTGTTTTAGCTGGCTCCAGGCTCCCACAAAAGGAATGGCTCTGAGGTCGTCGAAATTAATTTTATCGCTGCCCCCTCCCCTTTTACTTGGCCGGCTTCCAATATTGGCTTTGCCATAGTATTTTAAAGTGCTCACTTCCTCCAGGTAAGGCATAAACAAAGGATCCTTTTTTAAGGAGAGATACTTTTGATAACTCGACTCGGACATTTCGCTGATGAAATCGCGTTGTGCGGACTGTAACTGATTTTGCGGCTTACTATACAAATTATTCGAAAGTCCGGCAGTAAGTAGATAGCCCATGTTATGC
>JAGXIO010000145.1 GCA_024635555.1 Saccharicrinis sp. | reverse complement strand
GACTTAATGTATTTATGAATAATACCTTAAGTTACGAATTTTAAAGTTAGCTCCGAATGGAGCTTTCGTTCAACTTTTCAATAACCTCACCCCATATGCGGTTATTTCGCCTATGTACCCCGTTTAATAGCGTTTATTACTACAACGGTGGTTTGATAAGCGCACATGGACTTATGTTAAGGCACTAAAGTTAACTTTTTATTACAAAAAAAAGGATATGAGTACATAAGATTTTAAATGGTAGAAAGGCCGGGTTTTTATGAGGCGGAAACAGGCCGAAACAAATTTAGCCTGCAATAAGCTGAAACAAACTGTTTCAACGAATTGCAAGGCCGCAAAAGGCTGAAACAAACTGTTTCAACGAATTGCAAAGCTGCAAAAGGTCGAAACAAACTGTTTCAACGAATTGCAAGGCTGCAAAAGGCCGAAACAAACTGCGCCGGCTTATGGCAGGCATGCCATAAGCCGGAACAATGTGGTGTGAAAAGAAAAACTAACGGTACGAATCCAGCAAGATTTGTAGTTGTGTATATGCCTTTTTCAATTCATCCGAACCATCTGTTTTTATATAGGCATACAACATGGAGAATAATCCATCCAAAGCATCCATAAGGCCAGGGCTAACCCTCGAAAAAGTTTACTTAAACTTTTTCGGCTTTCCGCCTATGATAGCGGAAAGTGAAAAATGCGTGCATTTTTCAGGTTAATAAGTCTCAGTTCAAATTAAGCAAAAATCCAATACCAGTCTGTTCTCCATTATAATAAGGCATAAAAGTTAGCGCAACAGCACGCTCTTTTTTTTGCTTAAATATTTTTTGCTGGAGGAATGGATTTATCCAATAGGCAATTTTGGTACTTATTATGCCTATTCCTGCTCCTGCGGCCACATCCGTTAGCCAATGCCGGTCGTTATAAATCCGTAATGCACCCGTTCCCGTGGCAACAGCATAACCTGCTATTCCATACCAAATAGAAACATCTTTGTATTCCTGATATAAAAATTCGGCACCCATAAAAGCCGTGGCAGTATGGCCTGAGGGAAAAGTGTTTTTTGCGCTTCCATCGGGTCTTTCTATATGGGTGCTGTTTTTTATAGCATATACCGAAGTGCCCATTATAAGAAAGGAAGTGGCAAGGATAAGAGTTCTATTTTTAAAATTGTTTTTACCTTCTACGCCTAACATATTTAAACTGTAAACCGCTACGGTAGGGGCATGTTGCGAAAAATCATCAATGGTAATCTTTTTCTTGATATGCTCATTAACTTCTTCTTTAATTTCTGCGTTGAGCGTCTTTAATCCATCACTCTTCATACCCAAGAGGCCATATCCAATAAGGGCAGTAGGTATAAGTATAGATTTAACACGAAATTTGATTTCGGCTTGGCGCAGAGTACTATCCGCCGGTATGGTTTGACCATCCATATTACCTAAGCTTAACAGTAAGAATATAATTAAGGTTAAAATATATTTTTGCATCGTATTTTTGGTGAAGTTAAATCCTCAGCAAAGTTATGAAACTAAACATTTAATCCTCGTCCGACTCTTCATCTTCTTGAATAGCCTCTTTTTTTATCAAATTACCCTCCTTGTCGATGATGGCTTCCACTTCGATTTCACCCTTTTCCAGCTCAATCTCATACATCTTTCCATCCACAGTTTCCGATAATTCCGATTCTTCGATTTTGTAACCCTCAAACTCCTTTTGGATGGTGACTTTTACAGCTACTGGTAATTCATCTGCGCTTATTTTGTATTCGGTTTCTATCCATTTACCGTCATTACCAAAGTTGGCAGAATAGTCTCTTTTGTCCATCTTAAACTCTGCTTCCCACTCCGTATCGTTTTCTTTGCTCCATTTTACATGGCTAGCCGTGGCGAATCGTTCGGTGAACGCGGTTTTTACTTCTTCGGGAACATCTTTTTTTGCTTGTCCGCAAGCTGTATAACTCACGAGAACAAGAGCCATACCGATTAATGATAAATTTTTCATGGTAGTATTATTTTAGTTTGTTATGCAGCAAAAGTACCATCCGATTCTAAAGAAATTTTCAAGTTGCATGGCCTGTTAAAAAACTATAGATAGCTGGAGATGATCAACCTTATGCAACATAGCAAAATATAAGTAATAAGGATAGTGCTCGTATTAAACCTTTAATCACGGCTATTTTCAGGGGTTGATGCTTTTGTATCCCGGTTCCAATACCCGCAACTAATGGCGATAGCCAACGTGATGTCAATAGTAGAATTTCTCATTACTTATATGTATTTCTTTGAATAGTAAAGCAATGGGAATCATATTTGGTATAATGGATGTCAAGGGAATGGGTGTTGCAAATATTTTTTACGATAGCCAACCCCAGACCATGAGATTTAGAGTTATCCTTCGCAAAACGATTGAAAATAGTCTCATTATTCAGGGAATTGGAAAGTCCGCTGTTGCAAATTCTAAACTCGTCTTTCTTTATTTGTATTTTAATGCATCCCCCTTTTTGATTATGATGAATGGCATTGGAGAATATATTATTAAACAGTCTTTCGGCAAGTTCATGATTCATCCTTACAATAAAATCTTCGTTAAAGTCTGTTTCAACGATCAGTTTTTTCATTTCCAGCAGCGCGTCAAACTCTTCCAACTTTCGTTTGGCGACATTGATAAAGGAGATTGTTTGATCTGCTTTGAACTGCTTATTTTCTATCTTGGTAAGCAACAGAAGGCTTTGGTTTAGTCCCGAAAGCCGTTTTAAAGCATTGATCGCAGCAACAATCTTTTCAAACATCTCTTTACCGGGGTTTTGTTGAAGTATCTCGTCCAACGAAAGTCTGGCAATTGATAGCGGCGTTTGAATTTCGTGCGAGGCATCTTCTGCAAACTCCCGGAGCGACATATAATCAGATTTTAATTTCAACGTGAGCTTTATAACCACCCTGTTTAAACGGTCAAACTCTTCAATGTCAGAGGTCACAAGATGCAAATCGGTTTTGTCGTTAAAATCGAAGTGTTCTATTTCTGCTAAATTTTGCTCAAAATCGGCCCATATTGTTTTGTTGATCCTTCGTCCGATAAAAAACAAGATAACAAAGGAAAATAAAAGTAACAGGCTCATTGTAAGCGCCAGGATGACCACCAAATCTTCGTTTTCAAAAGTTGATTGTCGTAATTGTATTGAATAAAATGAATCATCAATCTTTTCCTGTGCCGAATATTCAAGATAGGGCTCCATTTCGTCTTCCTCGGCGTTATAAATGAAAATCTCTTTGAATGCAGCCTCCTGCTTATCCAGACGATGGATTTTTTTCACCTCTATTTCGGGGTATAAATTCGGGATTTCTCCTGTTTCCAAAATTTGTTCTTTAAGTAGATTTACTTTCCCAAGCAGTGCTTCCTTTGTTTCGTTCAGGATAACCTGGTGTAAAATCAGGTATCCAAGCACCGAGCTAATTAACAGCACTATGGTTAATGTGATAAAGTAGGAGCGATTTATTTTGGTGAGAAATTTCATGTGTTTATAATTTATTTTTTTGCCACATAGCCTGCCCCGAACTTGATTCGGGGGAACTCGCCATTACAATCATTCCCCCTCCCGCTAAGGCGGGACAGGTTTTGTGTGAGGACACTCTCATAGCCTGCCCCGACCCTTCGGGGGCTCGTTTCATATGTCGGTGAATCTGTAACCCATTCCGTAAACTGTTTTTATATAGTCGGTTCCGCCGGCATTTTTGATTTTATTTCGCAGGTTATTCAAATGAGTGTAGATAAAATCGAAGTTATCGGCCATATCAATATTGTCCTGCCACAGATGCTCAGCTATGGTTTCTTTTGTAAGTACCCTATTTTTATTGATCAACAAAAAAAGCAGCAAATCGTACTCTTTTTTGGTTAGCTTGATATTTTTGCGATGAATGGAAACCAGCATGTTATCGGTATAGATAGCCATTTCATGAAACTTAATAACACTGTTTCCCTCAAACCGTCGTCTTCTTAAAATCGCCTTAATCCTGGAATTTAATTCGGCCAGTTCAAAGGGTTTGGTCAGATAATCATCGGCACCCATATCCAGTCCACCAATTTTGTCGTCCGATGAATTCTTTGCCGAAACAATGATGACTCCTGCTTTTTCCTGGTGTTCTTTAATGGTCGTTAGCAATTCAAGACCATTCCCATCGGGTAGGCTAATGTCCAGCAATATCAGGTCGTAGGCATTCATCGACAATTTTTCTCGGGCACCAGCAAAATTGTCGGCTAACTCGCACAGGTAATTTTCTTTGATAAGATAATTGCTGATGGCAATAAGCAATTCAATCTCATCTTCAATGATCAAAAGCTTCATCGGACTTGGAGTTTAATCTTGTAATGATGCAAATTAACGTTTTAATTTTAAAGAGAATCTAAAGAAAACAGAATTATGCTTTTCCTGTGTCCGACTTTGTAGAATTGGACTGTTGGCTCCTATTCTCTTGTTCTTGCTGGGTGTGGTCAACATCCTTTCCGTCATTACTCCTACTTTGGTGGAGCGTATGAAATATTTAGTCGATTTTATTCCTTACAATGTTATCGAAGTTTCAAATACAATGGTTATTGTAATTGGCATTGCAGCAAGCAGCCCAAGGGATTATTACAAACGCTATATGTTTAGTACCACACAGGCTGAGATAGAAGCTATAAAGTCTAGATTCCCCAACTTCATTGAATTAAAAGAAAAATACGAACCAATCAGAGAAGTTATTATTAAAATTGAGACAGAATTAGAATTAGAATTCCGTAAAATACTTGGAATATAGATAAGGTAATTGTTACCAGTTACAATTTGGAAATGAATACCGATGGTGGCTATGGGCAATATATAAAAGTACCTGCAGATTGGGTACTTAAATCACCTACAAACCTTAGCATGAAAGAGGCAATGACTATTGGTATGGCAGGATTAACAGCTGGTATCTCAGCACTAAAACTTAC
This sequence comes from Saccharicrinis sp., assembly GCA_024635555.1. Lineage (GTDB taxonomy): Bacteria > Bacteroidota > Bacteroidia > Bacteroidales > Marinilabiliaceae > Saccharicrinis. The sequence goes on along the minus strand of JAGXIO010000145.1, from coordinate 1,229 downwards.
TGAAACTATAAAACCTGAGGATGGCGAAATAATTGTGTCGGGTGCTATTGCCTTGATATGGCTCCTACTGCTAGCCAGTAGATGGTCCGTGATACATTAATACATCTCACTGACCATCCGTCCAATTATTATTACTTAAGCGTTTCAACCTCAACAATTAACTTTTTTTCCAGCCTATGGCTTTTAGATATATGTTTATTTCATCTTTTACTTTAGGAGATAGGATTAGAAGCCCGATGATATTTGGAAAAACCATCGCAAAGATCATCGCATCTGAGAATTCGATTACCGAATTTAATGTAGAAGATGCTCCAACAACAATAAATACTAGAAATAGTGATTTGTATATCATGTCTGATAATTTACTTTTTCCGAATAAAAACACCCAACCTTGCAAACCGTAATACGACCATGAGAGCATCGTTGAAAAGGCAAATAGTATGACAGCAATTGTTAATACTATTGAGAAGTGTGGAATGGCTGATTCAAATGCTACAGATGTTAAGTCGACCCCTCCAACGTGTTGTCCAGAGTTTAGAATAACCTTAGAGCCTGAATCGAGATTTTGATAGTCAAAAAGAGAGCTGCTTATGTTTGTAATGATGATCACTAGTGCAGTCATAGTACAGATAATAACTGTATCAACGAATGGTCCTATCGAGGCAACAATGCCTTCACTAGCAGGGAATCTTGTTTTTACAGCAGCATGTGCAATAGATGCTGAACCAACTCCGGCTTCGTTTGAAAATGCAGCACGTTGAAATCCAACCATCATAACGCCAATAACACCTCCCATGGCTGCTGGTGGCGAAAAAGCATTATCCCATATCTGAATAAAGGCAGTTGGTATAATTTCGTAGTTCATAAAGATGATTATCAGAGAGGCTCCGATGTAGATGATTGCCATAAATGGAACAACTTTTTCGGTTACTTTTCCAATACGTTTAATCCCTCCAATAATTACTATGCCTACTAACACAGCTAAAACAACACCAAAAATAAAGGTTGAATCTATTTCAAATAGTAAGGAAAATTGAGAGGCTGCCTGATTTGCTTGAAACATATTTCCACCACCAAAGGAACCTCCAATAACAAAGAATGCGAATAGAGTAGCAAGTACCTTTCCTAGTGTGCCTAGATTTTTTTCTTTTAGTCCTTTGGTTAGGTAGTACATTGGGCCACCATATATTTTACCATCGTCACCAATTTCTCGGTATTTAACACCTAAT
>JAGXIO010000020.1 GCA_024635555.1 Saccharicrinis sp. | reverse complement strand
CAGGCGCAGATATACAAGCCAATAATTTTGAAATGGGATGCCCAAACCATATTTGTTAAAAGTGATGTTAAAAAGCGTTGAAAATTTGAAATAATATCCCCCAATAGGGTAATGCCATTTACTAAGTAAATGGCATTACCCGATTGGGGGAGGGCTTGGAAAGCACTCTACGAGTGCTTCGGGTATTACTGGAGAAAATAAAGCCCCTCTGAAAGAATCGGAGTAGGCTTCCGGTATGACTACAGAATACTATGTTATATTGTTGAACGTGTTTCCTCCCCTATCTCAAATCGGTTATATGTTTCAAACTTCCATACTTCAACTACTTTTTTTATGGGGAGTTCGTAAGGCTTGTAATCGCGATTGGTGGATACCAAAAGCAGGCTTTGATTTTTTTGTAGTTGCTTGTATACAAGCTTAAATACGATACCATAGTCTTGGGTTACCACTATGCAAGGGCTTCCATCTTTAATATTTTCCCAGTTATCGACGTAGGAACCCGTTACCCATGCGCCCTCCGGTACCGGAAGCATGGAATCGCCCTGTATCTGGAATGTACGGTAGGTTTTGTCCTTGGGTAAAAAAGGAAGTGAAAATTTTTCCAAGGAACCTATAAACTCCACATCGCCATAACTACTGGGGTAACCAGCCTGTGCCTTTAACGGTACAATTTCAATGTTTTCGTTGTCCTGGCTATCCACCGAAATGGTGAGCAGGCGCAACTTTTTACCAGTTACGTCCACATCAAAACCATCTTCTATCTGCGAAAGCTGAAATTCAGTTAAGGCTTGCAGGTTGTATCTAACCAAGGCATCGATGGAAAGATGGAAGTAGTCTGCAAATTTAATCAACACCTTAAAAGGTGGTTGAACATTTTTTTCGTAACCGGCTAAGGTAGTCCGTGTAAGCTCCAGCTGCCCTGCCAAATCGGCCTGTGATATTTTTTTTCGCTTACGCAAAAATTTGATGTTATCGGGAAAGTGCATAATACTTAATTATGAGTTCAAGTGCCCATAGAATTTATATAGTAGTTTAGTATATCGCTGTACTTAATTTATTAGCCTTAAAATAGAACAACGCAAGTTATCACATTGACTTTATATCTATTTTCCTACTTCGTAAAATTTATCTTCTGCACGTTTTTGGCAACTTCTATCCTGTTATAAAACGACTGGATAATCATGTCGTACAATTTATCTTTTAAAACCAAATCTTCCACTTCATCGTCAATATTGGGGTTGTCGTTAACCTCCACCACATACACTTTGCCATCTATCATTTTCAAGTCCACGCCATAGAGTCCATCTCCTATCAAAGCGGCAGCTTTTAAGGCTGTTTGTACCACCAGATCCGGCACCGATTCAATGCTCAGCGTTTCGTATTGGCCGGCGTTATCTTCTGCTTCTCCTTTCCAGTTGTATATTTGCCAATGTCCTTTGCTCATATAATACTTACAGGCAAACAGTGGCTTATTGTCGAGCACCCCAATTCTCCAATCAAAGTCGGAGTACATAAACTCCTGACAGACTATCATATCCGATTTTTTGAAAAGATTATTGATGGCCTCCAGTGCCTCCTCTTTATCCTCAACTTTTGTAACCCCTAGCGAAAAAGCACTATCGGGCTGCTTAAGTACCAAAGGAAAATTCATCTCGCTTAATACCTTTTTGTCAAAGAAGTTTTTAGTGAATATGGTTGTGGCAGGCGTGCCTATTTTGTGCTTTTTTAATATCTCGTTCTGGTATATTTTGTTTGAACATCTTAAAATAGACCACGGATCGTCCAGTACAACTAGTCCTTCGGCATAGGCCATTCTGGAAAACTCATAAGTATGGTTATTTACGCTTGTGGTTTCACGAATAAACAAAGCATCGAATTCGTTAATTTTATCAATATCTTTTTTTGTGATGAACTCCACGTATAGTCCTTTTCGGTTGGCGGCCGCTTTAAACTTTTGCAACGCCTTTGGGCACGAGGGTGGTGTTGCCTCCTGTGGGTTAACCAAAATGGCAATATCGTACTTGTAATTAACCAGTTTAGTATTACGAAACCTCTTTTTACTAAAGTATTTACTTGCAGATGCATACACAAATTCAAGCTCTATATCCGGTATTTTATGCAAGGTAATTATCTGCAATTTATTGATAATCCATTTATCGTGCTTAACAAAGTCAGCTTTAAAAAGCGGTGCATCAAACAATTGATGTAATTTTTTTGCCAATGCAGAATACCCTTTTGTACGGGTTTGCCCGAAATAAATATTTAACGAGAAAGTGTCTTTCTTCACCTTTTTCAGTGAATCATTGATGATTTCCTCAATATCGTAGGCCGCAGAATTAATGACACTTAGCAAAGGAAAATCACGTATGGTTATAGTGCTCGGAATAATCCTTTGTCCACGTGCCGAAGCGAGCAGAGATACATAATAACCATAGCTTTGGTACTTGTAGGAACTGCAAAGATTAAACACTCTGAAATCGGTATTGGTTTGGTAGATGGGATTGTTGATATATTCCTTAACCGAGATTACCGTTGCGTTTGTGTCCGGAAATGTCCATTTGTAGGGTTGATTGATAACAATAATGTTACTGGTTTTTTGCGATGAGGCAAGCACAGATGTTTTCAATTCCATTTTAACCGCATCTTCGCCCGGAGCATAATAATTGACAATGGTTTCCACTGAACAAAAACCCATTTTATTATACCAGTTTATTAGGTTTGAATTTTTAACGCTTACTTCCAGTAATATTTTTTGCTGTTGATTCCTATTCGCAAATTCAATGGCATGTTTGAGCAGATAATTTCCATAACCCTTATTTTGATGTTCGGGCAATACGGCAATTGAGTAAATGCGCAAACTCTTGGGGTATTTGAACAAAACCAAGGATCCAACAGGATTATTTATCTTTCCCTTCTCTTCAACTATCAAAACCTCCTGAAATGGACTCTCCACGCTGTGTTTTAAACTCTGCTTGGTGCCTCTTTGGAATGAAAAAAAGGATTGCTCCTCTAATTTTGATAGAAACCCGATATCTAGAATACCAGCTTTTCGTACTTCTAAATCCATGTATTTATAGTAATCCTTAATTTATAACCGTTCAAATAACTATCCCTAATCTTCTTCAACATTCTCGTAATTGTCGTTTTCTGCAAGGTACTCGATGTCGGCATGGTCATCCTCGTATTTCTCACGGATGTCATCCCTTAAATTACCGTCATCGTCATAGTCGTCATCGTCCTCCACTAATTGGATAGCTTTTTTAACCGACATCCTCACCATGTATATTTTATCGTCGGTTTCAAAAGGTAGGGCAAACACTGTTTCGTTGTTCTTGTTCTTAAATTCAATCAAATGCTGACTAAACCCGTAAGGATAAACCAGTTTAATTTGCTCTTGAATATCAGAATCAAGCTTTTCAAAATCTTTAATCACTCTCAATTTATTCGGTTTCATTCTTTCACTGTTTAAAAATTATTAGGCCACAAATTAAATGATTAAAATGGTTTCTTCCCACAATGTAAAAAAAAAATTCCCTTTTTTATTAATTTCGCATAAAATCATAAAACCTGATGAGTAAAGCAATCAAAGAAATTCAGAAAGTACAAGCACTTCTTTTGAGCGAGAAAGAAGAGGACTTACGGCAATATAAACGTAAAATGTCGGACACCTCACTTACGGAGAGACGAAAAGAAGGAGTTTGTTGGTACCCATTGAATGTAGAGCGAACCACCTTTAGTGCTGGTGAACGTGTACTTGTAAAGGTTTCTCGCCCTAAGGAACATCGGGAGTCGCATTTGTTTCAATCCGGAAAGCTGGTTTCACTATTTTCCAACTCAGGCAGCAACAATGAACAAAAACATGCCATAAGCGGCGTGGTGAACCGTGCAGGCGAAAGCGAAATGATTATTACCCTTAACGGGGATGACGAACCAGATTGGCTGCACAGCGGACACTTGGGCGTACAACTGATGTTTGACGAGAATGCCTATCTGGAAATGGAAAGAGCGTTACATCTTGTGATGAACCCACTGGACAATCGTCTGCTATTTTTACGTAGCCTGTTACTGGAGGACGGAGAAGCCACCTTTAAAAACATTCCCGAACTCAACATTCCTGAACTCAACAGCGGTCAAAACAAAGCCCTAAATCGGATAGCATCTGCCAATGATTTAGCTATAGTGCACGGCCCCCCGGGAACGGGCAAAACAACCACACTGGTCCAGAGCATCTATCATACCTTAAAAAATGAGAAGCAAGTATTGGTGTGCGCTCCAAGCAATGCAGCCATTGATTTACTTTGCGAAAAATTGGCATCTAAAGGGTTAAGCATTGTGCGCATAGGACATCCGGCAAGAGTTACCGAAGAAAATTTGAGTATGACACTGGATGCACAAATTGCCCACCACAACAGTTATAAAGATTTAAAGGCTGTAAAAAAAATGGCCGAGGAGTGTTACCAAACTGCAAAAAAATACAAACGCAACTTCGGGCACGAGGAGCGACAACAACGACAATTGCTGTTACAAGAATCTACCCAATTGAAAAAAGAGGCGGAGCAACTGGAATATTATATTGTAAACGATATACTGAGCAATGCACAGGCTATAGCCAGTACCATGGTGGGTGCGTCCAATTATCAAATCAGAGACAGACGATTCAGCACTGTTTTTATCGACGAAGCGGCACAAGGGCTTGAGCCTGCCACTTGGATTCCGGTTACCAAAGCCAATCGGGTTATATTTGCCGGCGACCATTGTCAACTGCCGCCCACCATTAAATCTTTTGAGGCAGCCAAGGCAGGATTGGACGAAACACTGTTCGAGAAAGCCATCAAACGCAACAAGGCCGATGTGATGCTTGAGGAACAATACCGCATGAACAGCGATATCATGCGTTTTTCGAGTCGATATTTTTATAACGATAAAGTACGTGCCAACAACGCCGTAGAAAACTGGAACATGTTTGACGGCGATACAGCCATGGAATTTATTGATACGGCAGGCTGTGGTTTTTTTGAACAAGTTGATGCAGAAACCAAGAGTTCGTTTAATCCGGAAGAGAGCGATATTCTACTCAAACATTTTAGGCAGTACATCAGCTTATTAGAAAGCAACATTCTGCAAAGGGAACCAAGCGTGGGCATCATCTCGCCTTATAAAGCACAAGTTAATTTGTTACAAAATAATTTTAAGGGCATAGAAGCGGAATTTGAGAACTGTAAGTTACAGCTATCGGTAAATACCATTGATTCCTTTCAGGGTCAAGAACGCGACATCATTTATATTAGTTTGGTGCGTAGCAATGAAAAAGGCGAGATTGGATTTTTGGCCGATACCCGGCGTATGAACGTAGCCATGACCCGCGCACGTAAAAAATTGGTAATTGTTGGCGATAGCGCCACTATTGGGCAACACCAATTTTATAGCCAGTTTTTGGATTATGTGAACGATATTGGTGCTTACCGCAGTGCTTTTGAATGGATGTATTAAATACAATAGACTTTTAGATAATAGACATTTAGATAATAGATGATAGATATTATCTATCATACAAATACAAGAGTCATACGAGCAGCGTGTTAATGAAAATCACATCATTTACATCCTTGGTAAACTTTTTGTAACCTTTTCCCGTTTTTTCCATACAATTACATCTAAGTATTTATAAATCGAAGAAGTTGATATGAAGTTGAACGATATTGCTACGGTACTCACCAGTTTATTTTTCCTAACCACAGTCCCCGTTACGGTTAATGCACAAACCGATAAAAAAAATCTACAGAAAAAAGGTTCGTTACAAGTAGATTCCGCCTTTAAAGAACTATATCTCAATAGTTTTATGGTACCGTATTCTCAGTTCGAAGATTTGCAGGATTGTAAGATTATCATTAAAACAAAAAAGTTAAAGACCACGATGACGGCTTGTCCGGATATCCTATCCTTATTTTTGGGTAAAAAAAATCGTCGTTACATTATCCATGTCAACAACGATGAAAATTTTGATGGTGTGCTATTGTCCGAAGTACCCGAAGACGCTCGCATCGGCCTGTTTGCGCATGAACTGATGCATATACGTGATTATGAAAGTCGTAAAGTAACGGGTGTAATACAACGTGGCATTCAATATCTTAGCAAAAAAGGAAAACGCAATATGGAACATTACACCGATGGATTGACCATATCGGCTGGATTTGGCGAACAGCTTTATCAATGGGCAGCCTATGTCCTCTACGACTCTAACGCCACTGAAAATTACAAAAACTTTAAAGCCGATATTTACATGTCGCCCGTGGCCATTTTCGACAGAGCAAGAATGGTAGAGTAAAGGGAATTATTTTATCTTTGTTGCTTTACTAATTCAAGCCCCCAACAGATGAAAAAATCGAAATTTATTTTTTATTTCCTTACTGTTTTAACTATTTTCTCGGCCTGCACGCCTTCAAAAACAAAACAAAACAATACGGCAAAGAAACCAAACATCATTATTATCTATCTGGATGATTTGGGCTATGGTGACGTAGGTGTAAATGGCGCAACAGCAATTAAAACACCCAATATGGACATGCTTGCCAATGGTGGGGTAAGGCTCACGAATGGTTACTCTACCTCAGCCACCTGTACGCCCAGCCGCTACGCCCTGCTTACAGGCATATATCCTTGGCGCAACAAAGACGCAAAGATTTTACCCGGCACTGCTCCACTGATTATCGACACCGCACAAATGACCATTCCAAAAATGCTGAAACCCGCAGGCTATCACACAGGTATCGTGGGCAAATGGCACTTGGGTTTGGGCGATGGAAAGGTAGATTGGAACCAGCGGGTTAGCCCTGGACCCAACGAGGTGGGATTTGATTATGCCTATATTATGGCGGCCACCCAGGATCGTGTTCCTACAGTTTATATTAACAACGGCCATGTAGATAATCTGGACCCCAACGATCCCATTGAAATAGATTATGAAAACAATTTTGACGCACAGCCTACGGGCAAAGAAAACCCCGAACTGTGCGAGATGATGTGGCACCATGGTCACAACAACACCATTATAAACGGTATTCCCCGCATAGGTTTTATGAAAGGTGGCAAAGCAGCCCTGTGGAACGATGTTGATATGGCGGATCACTTTTTGGCAAAGGCACAAGCTTATGTAAAAGAGCATAAAAACGAACCTTTCTTTTTATTGTACACCATGCAACAACCACATGTGCCGCGCACCCCACACCCACGTTTTGTTGGTGTTACCGATATGGGACCAAGGGGCGATGTGATTGCAGAGGCCGATTGGTGCCTCGGGGAATTCATCAAAACACTGGAAGCCGAAGGGTTGATGGAAAACACATTAATTATTTTTTCCAGCGACAACGGCCCCGTAATTAACGACGGTTATTTAGATCAAGCTGTTGAAAGGTTGGGCGAACACAAACCATGGGGTGATTTTAGAGGCGGCAAATATAGCTTGTTTGAAGCCGGCACCCACATCCCGTTTTTTGTATATTGGAAAGGGACCATACAGCCAAAAGTGTCGGATGCTCTGGTATGCCAAATGGATCTTTTGGCTTCGCTAGCAGCTTTGGTGGGCGCAGATCAACCCGATACCGACAGCCAAAATGTGCTGGATGCCTTTCTAGGCAAATCAGACAAAGGACGGGAGCAACTGGTGATCGAGGCTACCTCACGTACCGCTTTCCGTAAAGGTGATTGGGCCATGATACCTCCATACGATGGCCTTCCGGTGCTCACCTCCGTTAACATTGAAACAGGCAATTCGTCCGAATACCAATTGTATAACCTAAAGGATGACGCAGGCCAGCTAAACAACTTGGCAGAATCGAACCCTGAAAAACTGGAGGAGATGAAAGCTGCATTCCAGGCTATTAGAAGTGATGCCAATGAAGGCACGGAAGAAACTATTGAACTGTTATAAAAACAACTCACCCTCAAGGGGTTGGGATAATTAAAAAAAAGAGGATACCCGTTGAGGGTATCCTCTTTTTTATTAGGATTTACTTTAGGGGGAAAAAGTAGGAATGGGCTGGAGCGACTTTTCGTTTTTCTTTACGTTACATATTAAATCCTTAAAAATATTTGCACGCTTCAATTGGTTACAGTCCAAGGCAGACTGGAATACTAAAACCGATGGCAATTTTTTTGTGCTGGGAGTCGAGTTTAGTCCTGCAAAAGGGATAAAGATAGCCCCTAACTACCGTAATTTTTCCCAGCGGCCAATGGCCTTCCGCAAAATAATTATCTGTATTTTAACTGCGAAGTCAATTTTTAAGCCTTTCGGCAGAAATTATACCTAAATAGTTTTGCAAATCGGTAATAAGCCATTAGCTTTAAATAATTTTTAATTGCTGATAACAAGTTGATTATTAGTATAAATTAATTTTATTTGTATGCCATCAATATCTAGAAGAAGTAGTGAAATGCCCTTATCCCCCATTCGCAAACTGGTACCCTTAGCGGATGCCGCCGAAGCAAAGGGGGTTAAAATTTATCATTTAAACATTGGTCAGCCCGATATACTTACCCCACAGGTTGCCATAGATGCCATAAAAAACATTGATCGTACGGTGCTTGAGTACACCAACTCGGCAGGCACACCTGAGTACCGACAAAAACTGACCGAATATTACAAACGATTTGATATTGAGCTGGATAAGAATGACATATTGGTAACTACCGGCGGTTCCGAAGCTTTTAATTTTGCGTTTTTATGCTGTTTTAGCTATGGTGAGGAAGTTATTATACCCGAACCATTCTATGCCAACTACAGCAGTTTTGCCAATGCCGTAGGTATTAAAATAAAACCTATAAGCTCAAGTTTCGAGGATGAATTTTCACTCCCCTCAGTAAAGGAATTTGAAAAACTTATAACCCCAAATACAAAAGGTATTTTTATCTGTAACCCCAACAATCCTACCGGTTATTTATACACTCAGGAAGAATTGAACGACCTCAGGGATCTGGTTTTGAAGCATGATCTTTTTTTATTATCCGATGAGGTGTATCGCGAATTTTGTTATGACGACAACACGCATTTTTCGGCTCTAAACCTAAAAGGAATTGAAGATAACGTAGTGCTTATCGATTCGGTGAGCAAAAGATATAGCGAGTGTGGATTGCGGATAGGAGCGCTAATAAGCAGAAATAAACAGGTAATAAACTCCGCCCTAAAATTTGCCCAAGCCCGTCTTAGTCCGCCTTTAATAGGCCAAATAGCTGCATGTGCTTCGATAGACGCCGCTCCTGAATATGCCGAGGCTGTGTATAAGGAATACATCCATCGCAGAAATGTTTTGGTAGAAGGTTTAAATAAAATTCCTGGAGTAAAATCCTTGCTTCCCAAAGGAGCGTTTTATACCATGGTAAAACTACCCGTTAAGGATTCTGAAGATTTTTGTAGCTGGATATTGCGTGATTTCGAGTATGAGGGACAAACCGTTATGATGGCTCCAGGAGCAGGTTTTTACAACAGCCCCGATCGAGGACACGATGAAGTGAGACTTGCTTACGTCCTAAATACAGAAGATCTGAAAAAAGCTTTGGTAGTTTTAGAGAAAGCACTGGAAGTTTATCCGGGTAGGTTGAGATAGAAGCCCCCACCAACTCCCCCAAAATGGGGGAGAGTTTGGAAAGCACTCTTTGAGTGCTTCGGGCAAAACGGGTACAAGTGGTGCCTGCTATTCAACGGAGTATGTTTTTATAGATCGCAAATTGTAGCACACAGCAGATTCCCCGCCGTAATAAAGGCGGGGTGGATGCGATGAGGAACGAAATAGCAGACGGGGTGGTTGTGAAGCATTTTCCACTAAAAAAATCTTGTATAAAAAAACGTATTTATCCCCTTCCCCGCGCCTGCGGCACAGGCTCTTCCCTCAGAAAATGGGAAAGGGAAGAACCCTCCGTATGATAGCCAACTCCAAAACTGAATCTTTATGCCATAAAGCTCCCCGCCTTAAAAACAATTGCCACCTGCCATCAGCTAAATGCCATAAGCTAATAGCCATAAGCCAATTGCCAATAGCTATTTTAAAGAGATTCCTTATCTTTGTGTGCTTTTAGACATAAATTTACACCCCCGTTTATCGTGAACCTTAATTTATACATAGCCAACAAAATACGCAAGGGCGAAATCACCGGTAAAAAACTGTCGGGTCCTATTATTACGGTGGCTACCATTGGCATTGTTTTGGGTATAACGGTCATGATACTTTCGCTGGCCATAGGCACCGGTTTTAAAAAAGAAATCCGCGATAAGATCATCGGTTTTGGGGCACATGTTCAGGTTGTTAATTACGATTATAACTCCTCCTTCGAAACCAATCCCATTGAGCGAGACTCTGCCTTTACCAGTATGGTAGCAGCGATACCAGGCGTAAAAAACGTGCAGGAATTTGCCGTAAAACCGGGTCTACTAAAAACCAACGACGACATACAGGGGGTTATCATCAAAGGGATAGGCAAAGATTTTAACTGGGATTATTTCGACCGTATCATGGTAGAGGGTGAAAGGCCCGATGTAACTGGTGAAGAAACATCCAACGATGTAATTATTTCGACTACCTTATCCAAATTACTCCATATTGAGGTTGGCGACAGGGTGCCCATGTATTTTTTTCAGGAACGGATGAGAGCCCGCAATTTTAGGGTGTCGGCCATATACGATTCGAGCCTGCCCGAATTCGACAAACTTTTTATATTTACCGATATCCGACAAATTATAAAACTAAACAACTGGGACGACGATAATATTACCGGTTACGAGATTACACTGAACGACTTTGACCAGACGCCCGTACTTGCACAGCAAATTGATATTTTGGCGGCTTCGCGCATTTCGCCTGATGGCGGCATGTTGCGCACCACAACCATTGAAGAACTGCAGCCTCAAATATTCGGCTGGCTCAGTTTGCTGGATATGAACGTAGCCATTATTCTAATCCTCATTGTTCTTGTGGCGGGATTTAACATGATTTCGGGCCTACTGATTATTATTTTAGAACGCACCGCCATGATTGGCATACTAAAAGCCTTGGGTAAACAAAACCACAACATCCGTAAAGTATTTATTTATCTCGCTACTTTTATTGTTGCCAAAGGCGTAATTATCGGCAATATTGTGGGCATTTCTATTTGCCTTATTCAAAAATACTTTGGCATTATTTCCTTAGATCCCGAAAACTACTACCTGAGTACAGTGCCCATACATTTAAACATACTGCACCTTATTTATCTTAATATAGGCACCATTATTATTTCCTATCTAATGATGATTGGCCCTTCGTATCTAGCCACAAAAATAAGTCCGGTAGAAGCCATCAGATTTGATTGATACATCACAACAATATCGGAAAAACCATGAACTATTGGTTGCCATTTTAAAATACTTTACTATATTACGATAAATAAAAAACCGTATATCTAAGGTGCTTTGCGTTTAAACACATTACTTCAACAAGATTAGTTAACACAACATGTTCAATAATTTTATTCAAATATTACAGGAGCGCTTGCAGGGCGAATTACCAGGAATCTTGGCACAAAATAAAATGTCGCCAAGCATGCGCCACACAACCGATGCTTTATCTGACCAAACAACAACACGGGAAAGCAGCGTTTTAATACTTCTTTACATAAAAAACAATGAATTTTATGTACCTTTTATTCAGCGACCTAAATACAACGGAGCACATAGTGCGCAGGTAAGTCTGCCCGGAGGTAAATTTGAGCCTCAGGATAAAAACCTACAAGAAACCGCACTGCGCGAAACATGGGAGGAAATCGGGGTTAAACCCGATAAGGTACAGATAGTTGGAAGCTTAACCCCAATTTATATTCCCAACAGCAATTACAACGTAACGCCCTACATAGCATACTTGGCCGAATGCCCTACCTTTACACCCGACGCTTTTGAGGTAGATTATATTATTGAAGCCAGACTATCGCAATTGATAGCACCAGAAACCATTCAATCGTTCGTTAAAAACATAAATGGGCATATCATTGAAGCTCCTTTTTTTAATATTGACAATTGCAAAATATGGGGAGCTACCGCTATGATTATCAGTGAGCTAAAAGAACTGATCAACAACTTGGAACTTATTCCATCAGATTCTTGTAATGCTCAAAACGATCCAATATCTCGGTAACATACAGGTAAGGTTCTTCGCCTCTACAATAGCCAAACTGCACCACTGGATCATTAAAGTAAATTGGCTTGCTTTTATTAAGCAGATAATAATCCACATTATCAGTCCATATCTTGGGGTTCTTGTCGTTCTTCTCGGCCAATCGCATGGCATCCAAAACATGGCCAAGCCCGACATTATAGGAGGCCAAGATAAATTTCAATCGTTCTTCTGGATCGTCGATGCGCAAGGACAAACGGGAATCAAGCCACTTTATAAATTTAATACCACCACGAATATTTTCTTCAGGCGAGGTAATATTATCCACCCCAAAAAGTGCTGCTGTTTCCGGCATTAGTTGCATAAGTCCTGTGGCGCCAGCCCAACTTTTAATATCGGGTATAAATCTTGATTCTTGATAGATAAGGGCTGCAATTAAGCGCCAATCCCAATCAATGGTTGCACTCTCTCTTTTTATTATATCATCGTATTGCGACACAGAACCGCCCTTGATGGAATGGAAGTCGGAATCGACGATATGGGTAGAACGTCTGTTCTTAAAATACTTACGGAATATTAAACGGTATTTGGTTGTCTTCCGGAAACGTACCAGCCAATTATTGACCACGTGAAGCAAATCGGGTGAAGTTTTACGAACACCCCAGGCTATTTTTTGAGGAAAGCTGATGGCTGTTTCTATATCTATATTGTCGTAATAGTTTTTATTGACTTCTGCCAGATTCTCGTCGCAAATGGTATAGGATATTTCACCCTCAGCCACTAGACCAATCAGCTGTTCGGCCTCATAATCAGGTATTTCAACAATATTGATGCTATCCCCTATTTCGTCGGACAAATGGCGCAGACGCGTAACATACGACGAACCTTCTTGAACGTAAATGGTTTTTCCGGCCAAATCGAGCTGATTACGTATGAGCTCATTGAATCGTACTTTTTCTTCGCTGTCCGATTTCTCGGTTTTGCGCTGCACCAATACCTGTCGCGAATAGGTGTGCGGCTCGGTAAACTGTATTATTTCCCCACGTTCGCGGGTAACCGGAAGATTTTGGGCTATCAGGTCTATCTTGCCCGATTGCAGGTTATCTATATTTTCCTGCACATTGTTGCTCACGGAAACCTCAAGCTTAAGCCCCACACTATTGCAGAACTCTTCTAACAACTCAAGCTGGTAACCCATAGGTGTACCACGATAAATAAAGTAGTTGATGGAGTTGTAATCGGTAACCACCTTTAACATACCCCTTTTTTGTATTTCTTCTAAATCAAATACCACTTCGGGGGTAACTGCTTTTTGCTTTGCTTTTTGCTTTTCGGGGCTACACGAAGCCAAAACCAGCATCAACACAAATACAAAATATACAATTCTTCTCATACACAATCATTTACACTTGAGTGGGCAAATATAATTGAAAATAAGCAGATTACAAGTGGAATTTTACGAATCGAAAATACAGCACCAAAGTGCCTTAGTCGTAAAAATTCCATGACACGCCCCATTTAAAGCGCATTGGCGAGTAAGGATAACCCATGGTTAAGAAGTAATTTCTCTCCATTAAACTTTGATTAACGTGATCAAACTTTAGGAAAATACGTGCTCTTTTTAATTGCAAATTTACGAAGGCATCCAAAAAGGGATAATTACCTACTTTTATTTGGTTTTGCAGATAAAACTGCCCCGTTGCAGGCATAAAGGCGGGCGTGTAATATTCGGTGTGGTACTTTACATCTACTCCTATTTGCACGTTCAGCACACGTTTGGCCAAATAAAAGTCGAAATAGTTACTCGACAAACCCGCAAAATCAGGCAGTGGGTAAAGGTTTTGGCTCGACGAGTATTGATAGGCCAATTTATTATGGCTATGTAAAGGGCCGAATTTAAATTTTTTATATAAAGATATTTCAAAAGCATTGATAAGCTCAGTGGTTTGATCGGGCATCGCATCATAATCCCAAAAGATATAATCGGTAAATGATTTCGATTCAAAAGCCATTTTTAAATTACGGGTCGGAATATTCAGTCCTGCCTCCAAATTCACAATTTTTTCTTGCCTAAAATTCTCGTTCCACTGAAAGTGGTTAGAATAATAGTTCTCTTGTAAAAATTCAGCCGTCCGTAGGTCAATTTGTCCACGAGCATATACCCCGGCGGTGTCTTTAAAAACGCGGTACAAGGTGTTTACATTTCCTTTAAGTTGAATATCCCCAGCCTTATAACCTTGTACAAATAATTTTCCGCCCAAGTTCCACCAAAAATTTTGCCCCAGGTTCTTAAATATCTGAGCTCCAATATGCGTACTTACAAAGGTGGTATCGTTATTACGATAAATGGGAACTTTCACTGTATCTACAATAGTAAAAGCAGGCGCAACCCGAAATTTGTAGTGCTTAATTTCATTGGTTAAAAAGGCTCTTAACCCAAACCTTAACAGTGAGTTGGCCTCTTCATTAAACTTTAATTGAAAGATGTTTTTAATATTGGTATATCTGGTGGTATCGGCGGTTTTGGCTGCATCAAAAAAGTTTGCACCATATATGGGTAATGTTGATATACCATTAGCATCAGAGGTGATTTTCGATGATAAATCATCAATTTTAAAAGCCCTTTTATAACTACTTATGTGCAAAGTATGATAGGCCGTGCTTACGGGCAACTGCACCTCTTCAAGCATTTCGTTCTCATCCGTAATAACACTTACAGAATCGTTTGGAAACGCTGTAACTTCTCTCTTTAAATTAATTTTACCTATACCCAACTGCTGGGTTACAAAAAACTGATAGTTATCTATATAGTTAGTTTGTGTAGTGTATTTAACCGGCACATTTTCGGCCTGTTTAAACTCATCGCTGGGAGGATCCAAAATAAGCTCGTGGTTGTTGCCTTCAATTCCACCATTAAGGTAGTGGTCGGTTTTGTTATAAGTGAACACACCATGTACCGAATATTTTGGGTCGTTGTAACTTGTCCAAAGGTTAAAGGTACGGTTATCGGTTTGCTGTGCACTATATGAACCCACCGACGAGAGGAGATTGTACTCAAACCCGAGATTCAAGCGCTTATTCACATTCTGGGTAAATAAAACAGACACATTCTCTTCCGATCTCCTTTTAGGACCGCCAAATATATAGGTAAGATTAGTATAGGGCACCTTACTGTTATAGAACTTTATATCCTCCGGTTGGTCAAAATAAATGGACAAGGAATTTAAAAAGATAAATTCATTAAAGTCTTTTTTAAAGGACAGTAGGTTGGATGTATAGGCCGATCCCATATTTCCCAGATGGATATTGGAAAAGCTTTCATTATAAATAGGATTATATTGCTGCACCCCAGCGGTAGCGGTATCTATAGCCAATGAATCGGCCCAGGTAAAATCGTCAACCAGACGCCAGGATCTCAATCTATCCCCAGGAGCAACCTGGGATACCTTGGGCTCCTCCTCTGCTTCGGCTCTTTCTGTGGCCAAGCCTCTCTGCCCGATTACATTAACAGTAATAGCCAGCAGAAACAATATATAAATCCATTTTTTACTCATCGTTCGCAAAGATAAAAAAAATTGTTTCGGGCTTCGCATATTGCACATTTAACAACTCTATTTTCACAGTATTTTATTGCCTAATAATGAGTTTTTTTATTAAATCATTTTGTTGATGGCTATTTTAAATTATTTTTGCGCTCTTAAAATTCATTTCTCACACATCTCTGCATTAAACGTAAACAATAGATTTAAAGCCATCCGGCTTTGAAACCTGTTGCTATAAGTTGTATGTGGTATTAAAAAACTAATACTTGTATTAAAATGAAAAGACTTTTATTTATTGCTTTGGTAATTGCCATAGCTAACATTGCAAAAGCCCAGAACATTCAGTTG
>JAGXIO010000144.1 GCA_024635555.1 Saccharicrinis sp. | reverse complement strand
GGCATTGCATCTGGCGGAGCAACGGCTATGGACACCACATTGCCTATCATTGTTAAATTTTCAGGAAAAGAGTATGGTATCATTGCCATTTTTAGCGGTATCGTACTAACCATATTGGTACCAGTATTGCTTACGTTGATACTAGAAGTTCTTTAGTAAGAGGGAAATACCACAAAAATACCACCTGAATCAACTGCTATTGTGCTCGCGAAAACCTTTCCTCGATGGCCGAAGCCATTGGCGGTTGCATTTTCTTATGGTGCCATAGGCATCTAATATAGGTAGAGATTCCAAAATAAATATATCCCGTCCCGTCTGGGACGGAATGCGTAGGTGGACAAATCGATTCTACCCATATGGCATCCCTAAAGGGATTTTCATCACCTCCTTTTTAAGTTTAGGTAAATGGATAAGAGCATCAAATGTCTGTTATCGTTTGGCCATAGAACATCATATTTTTTTATTAAAACGTATGAATTCATCAACGGACCTGTACATTTCGAAAGTGGTATCCTATTCTAAATCAGCAAACTCATCCGAATAAGGGAACTTTATATCTCTCACCATCATTTGCAGGGTGGAGCGTCCGTTGTATAAGTTTTCTTCGATGGTGTAGCAAATATCAAAAGGATTGCCAGTTTTTAATTTCTCTAAACAATCGCCCATCGAAAAAGCAATGCCTTGTTTGATGGAACCCGATTCTTCCTCTATCAGTTCCACTTTAAGATGATCCTGATCCTTTCCTACCTTTTTGCTGGTGCCATAATCAAAAACTCTTTTGGTAACAAAAACCGGTGGCAAATTTCCCGGCCCAAAAGGACAAAATTGCTTTAAAATCCTGAAAAACTTATTATTAATCTGCTTTAAGCTAATCTCCAGATCCACATCGATTTGCGGTACTTGCTGCTCTAGGGTTATGTTTTCTTCCACAAACTTTTCGAACCGAGCTTTAAATAGTGGGATGTTCTCAATTTTTAAGGTGAGTCCGGCGGCGTACATATGGCCGCCAAAGTTCTCTAGCAAGTCGCTGCACGATTCAATGGCTTTGTACAAATCAAAACCATCTACCGAGCGAGCCGATCCCGTAGCAAAACCCTTTGATTCGGTAAGTATAACCGTGGGGCGATAATAAGTCTCGGTAAGACGAGAAGCCACAATACCAATAACACCTTTATGCCAAAGGGGCTCAAACAATACGGTTGCTTTTTTACTTTTTAGGTCTTCGCTGTTGGCAATCTGTTCAAGTGCTTGCAGGGTAATATCGCGGTCGAAGCCTTTGCGGGTATCGTTGCACTTATCAATATCAACACTCATGATGCCGGCATTCTCCTCATTGTCACTTATGAGCAATCTAACGGCGTCGTTGCCTGATTCGATTCGTCCGGCGGCATTTATGCGCGGCCCTAATTTAAAAACGATATCGCTAATGGTCATTTGTCGCCCTTCCATTCCGGCCACCTTTATAATGTGCTTCAATCCCATGCCTGGATTGGTGTTCAGTTTTTCCAGCCCAAAGTGTGCCATCACCCTATTTTCGCCAGTTATGGGTACAATATCCGAAGCGATGCTCACCACCACCAAATCCAAATAATCGTATAATCTGGTGTGGTCGAGGTTTCTGCGCTGGCAAAAGCCGTGCAAGAATTTAAAACCGACTCCACAGCCCGATAGGTTCTCGTCGGGATAGTTGCAATCCACCCTTTTTGGGTCTAAACATGCCGAGGCGTTAGGGAGTATATCACCTGGTGTATGGTGATCACAAATAATAAAATCGATGCCCCTTTGTGTGGCATACGCTATTTTTTCAACGGCCTTAATGCCACAATCTAAAGCAATAACGAGGGTGCATTTTTCCTCGGCAAAATAATCTATCCCTTTAAGGGATATTCCGTATCCTTCGTCGTAACGATTGGGTATATAAAAGCTGATATCATTAAAATAGGGTTTTAAGAACGAATAAACCAAGGCTACCGAAGTGGTTCCATCCACATCGTAATCGCCATAAATCACTACTTTCTCTTGACCATCGATAGCTTTCTCAAGTCTATCCACCGCCCTGTCCATATCCTTCATTAAAAAAGGATTGTGCAAGTGATCGAACGATGGTCTAAAAAATGTCTTCGCCTCTTCAAACGTTTCAACCCCGCGTTGTACCAGCAAATTGGCCAGATAGCTGTCGATACCTAATTCTTTCGACAGATGCTCTACCTTTTCGTCTTCACTGGAATCATTTATTTTCCATCTTTTTTCCATACAATATTGTGAGGCCATTATTTGCGAGCTTAAAATTTCCTAAAAAAAATGGATTTTCAAAACTCAGTACCGCCAAGTATTTTAAAAACCTTGGATAAAAGGCATAGGTTATTTTCAAACAATTACATTATCAATATCTTAGCCTTATTTAAGACCAGTTATTTTTAACTTAAATACTTTTTCGATATGTCGGAGTAAATTTTTCTTTACCAGTTCAAAATCCTGTTTTTTTCCCAATTCTTTTTCAAGAGAGGTAACGCCCTTGTCTAAAAATCCGCAGGGGTTAATATGGTTAAAATAACCAAGATCAGTATTCACATTAAGCGCAAATCCGTGCATGCTCACATAGCGGCTAGCCTTCACCCCAATGGCACAAATCTTACGTACTTTGCCGGCAATATTCACATCTAACCAAACTCCTGTAGCTCCATCAAGCCTTTCGCCTTTTAAATTATAATCGGCAATACAGCTGATAATGGACTCTTCTAACAAATGTATATAATTTTTAATAGTGAGTCCCATCTCCTCCAAATCAAAAATAGGATAACCCACAATCTGGCCTGGCCCATGATAAGTTATATCGCCACCACGATTACTTTTATAGTAAGTGGCGTTTATCTGTTTTAAAAAAGCATCGTTTATTAATAAGTTATTTACTGCTCCGCTCTTGCCCAATGTGTATACATGTGGATGTTCGCAAAATAACAACTTATGGCTTATAGGCTTTAAATTTTCGGGGTTCTCCCGATTAAATAACTTGGTTTCAATAATTGAGTCAAATATTTCTTCCTGATAATCCCAAGCCTTTTTGTACTCCACCAAACCTAAGTCTTCAAATATAACGGTGCTGTTCATTTTATAGTATTGTTTAATCAGTAATCAGTTGGAGCGAAGCGACATCCCGTCTCCTTAATTTTATTTAATTTTTGACGGGAAAACAGTAAACAGTAATCAGTTACCAGTAATCAGTAATTAGTGATCAGGAAACAGTGATCAATAGGGAGTAACTCAAAACACCAAAGCCTGAACCTTAAACTCAAAACTTTTAAACTTTACGCTTTTGGCTCTACGCTTTACGCCCCTTGCCCAAAGCTCCAAGCCCCAAGCTCCTTGCCCCAAGCTCCAAGCCTACTCCCTCAACGCATTGATATGTTTTTCGGCATGATAGGAAGAACGTACCATGGGGCCGCTTTCTACATATTTAAAACCCATCTCCAGTCCAGCCTTCTTGTATTTAGCAAACTGCTCGGGGGTTACATATTCTTCAACGGGCAAATGCTGTTTACTGGGCTGCAAGTATTGGCCAATGGTAAACACCTTAACGCCTACGTTAACGGCATCCTTCATGGTTTGTAAAACTTCTTCTTCGGTTTCGCCAATGCCCACCATAATACCTGTTTTTGCCACCACACCGGCATCGGCTATATATTTAAGCACTTCCAAACTCAAATCATATTTCGCGCGACTGCGGATAATGGGTGTAATCCGTCGTGAGGTTTCAAGATTGTGGGAAATCACTTCGGGCTTAGCATCTATTATCTTCTGAATTAAATGGCGCAGACCGTTAAAATCAGGTATCAGCACCTCCTGCGTTATGCCGGGATTCATCTCTTTAACCTTTTGAATAGTTTCTTCCCAAATGCATGCGCCCCCATCTTCCAAATCATCACGATCCACCGAGGTTATAACGGCATGTTTGAGCTTCATTATTTTTATAGAACGTGCTATGCGTAGGGGTTCTTTGGTATCTACTGCCAATGGCTTACCTGTTTTAACATTGCAAAATTTGCAGGCACGCGTACAAATATCACCCAAAATCATAAAAGTAGCCGTACCTGCACCCCAGCACTCAGCCGCATTGGGACATTTACCGCTAGTGCAAATGGTATGTAACTTATTGTCGCGAATAGTTTGATGCATCCATTTATAATCAGCAGTATTAGGGAGTTGTATCTTTAACCAATCTGGTTTTCTTGTTTTTATATCCATCTTTTAAAAAAAATCAAAATCATTATAATGCAATTTTAACAAAACCATATGTAATTACCTATGAAATCAATGAGGATTCGCAGATCCGGCAGAAACACATATGCCCACCTAACGCCAAAAAATACGTTAAAGTTCAATGCCTATTTTCTTTATATATTCAATATTCAAGCGTAATGATTATCTTTGCAGCGATTTTTTTGTTCATTCCGAGAAGTCTCATCTGCACTATCATTTTAATAATGGATTTGTGACAGGTGAAATTGCGATAAAAACAGCTAAATATTTTAAAAGATAATAATTGGTATGAGTGCCATTGAACTAAGCGAACAGGAATTGCTTCGACGAAATAGTCTGCAAGAATTAAACAAGTTGGGAATAGATGCTTTTCCTGCCGAAGAATACGATATTACCCATTACTCCGAAGATATCAAGAAACAATTTGAGGAAGATCCGGAGAGCCTGAAAGACATTTCGGTGGCTGGCAGAATAATGACTCGCCGTATTATGGGCAATGCTTCGTTTGCCGAAATTAAGGACAACCAAGGGCGTATTCAATTGTACTTTAGACGCGACGATATTTGCGAGGGCGAGGACAAAACCATGTATAACACAGTATTTAAACGACTGTTGGATATTGGCGATATTATTGGCGTAAAAGGCTATGTGTTTAAAACACAAATGGGCGAAACCTCGGTTCATGTAAAAGAGTTTAAAGTGCTTACTAAAGCCTTGAAACCACTACCCGTAGTTAAAGAAAAGGATGGCAAAACATACGATGCTTTTACCGATCCGGAGCAACGATATCGCCAGCGCTATGTAGATTTAATTGTGAACGATCATGTTAAAGACACCTTTATAAAACGTACAAAAATCATAAATACCATGCGCAACTTTTTTAACGAAAAGGGATACATGGAAGTGGAAACGCCTATTTTACAAGCTATTCCCGGTGGTGCTGCGGCACGCCCATTTATTACCCACCACAACGCGCTAAATATGCCGTTGTACCTGCGTATTGCCAACGAGCTTTATTTAAAGCGATTGATTGTAGGCGGTTTCGATGGTGTGTATGAGTTTGCCAAGGACTTCCGTAACGAAGGCATGGACCGCACGCATAATCCTGAATTTACCGTGTTGGAGATTTATGTGGCCTACAAAGATTACAAATGGATGATGAACTTTACCGAAGAAATGGTAGAGCGTGTTGCGCTGGCACTGCATGGAACTACCCAAGTAAAACTAGGAGATAAGGTGATTGATTTTAAACGTCCGTTTAAAAGGATTACCATGCTCGACTCCATTAAAGAGCACACCGGCATTGATATCAACGGCATGGACGAAACGGAGTTGTTTAAAGTATGCAAAGAACTGGGTGTTGAAACTGAACCTTCCATGGGTAAAGGCAAGCTGATAGATGAAATTTTTGGCGCAAAATGCGAAGGAAGTTACATACAGCCCACTTTTATTACCGACTATCCTGTTGAGATGTCGCCACTTTGCAAGAAGCACCGCAACAACCCCGAGCTTACCGAGCGCTTTGAGCTGATGGTGAATGGAAAAGAATTGGCTAACGCCTACACCGAGCTCAACGACCCTTTAGATCAGCTATCGCGTTTTCAGGATCAGATGAAATTATCGGAAAAAGGCGATGATGAGGCCATGTTCATTGATATGGATTTCGTGCGTGCACTAGAGTATGGCATGCCACCCACATCGGGCATGGGTATTGGGGTGGACAGGCTTACGATGCTGATGACCAACCAGCAATCGATACAAGAAGTGCTGCTGTTTCCACAAATGCGCCCAGAGAAAAAGGTAGAAACCGACTCCGAAGAAAAATTTATGGCACTTGGCATAGATAAAACTTGGGCAGAGGTTATACTAAAGATGGGTTATAAAAAAGTAGACGCATTGAAAACAGTTAAAGTCACCAAGTTACACCAGGACTTATGCGGTTACAACAAAAAAAATAAGTTGGGATACGAAAATCCTTCAATAGAAGAAGTTAAAGACTGGTTAGGATAATCCTTAATTTAAATTTTAAGTAGCGGATAAAAACAAATTATGGACGAAACATCAAGAGTTGGTATAATTGGCAGTGGAAGCTGGGCTACGGCCATAGCGAAGATACTGATGAACAATGTATCTGAGTTAAATTGGTATTTCCGTAATCCCAAGCATATTAAAAAGTTCAGGAAAGACGGGCATAACCCTAATTACCTTACCAGCGTTGATTTTGATGTTGAAAATATTCACTTTTTTTCCGACATCAATCATATTGTTGAAGAAAGTGACATAATCATTCTAGCCATCCCGTCGGCCTTTTTAAAACTTACGCTGAGCGAACTATCCATACCCTTAAAAGGTAAGTATATGGCATCAGCCGTAAAAGGTCTGGTAGCCGAAGACAATATGATAGTGGGTACTTTTTTAAACAAGTTTTACGATGTTCCCTTGGATGATATTGCCGTGATCACGGGCCCCTGTCATGCCGAGGAGGTGGCCTTGGAACGATTATCCTATCTTACCATTGCCTGTCACAATTTAAAAAAGGGTCGTGAATTCTCTTCGTTTTTAAACTGTAAATATATCAAAACCTCTGTTTCCGATGATATTTATGGAACAGAGTATTCGGCTGTACTCAAAAACATTATCGCCATCGCTTCGGGCATTTGCCATGGTATGGGCTATGGCGACAACTTTCAGGCTGTACTTATGTCGAACGGAATTCAGGAGATACAACGCTTTGTGGATACAGTCCATCCCATCAACCGCGACATAAAGAGCTCCGCCTACCTAGGCGACTTGTTGGTAACCGGATATTCGCAGTTTAGCCGTAACCGCATGTTTGGCACCATGTTGGGTAAAGGTTACTCGGTAAAGTATGCACAGATGGAGATGCTTATGATTGCCGAAGGATACTATGCCGTGAAAAGCATCAAAGAAATCAACGAAAAATACAAGGTGAACATGCCCATTACTGATGCGGTTTACAATATTATTTACGAACGTATTTCGCCCGCCATCGAAATACGCCTTCTCACCGAAAATTTAAGATAAATAAAACAGTCCATATACCAATTAATAAAACGTAAGCATGGAAAATTTAAAAATCAATATCTCAAAAACTTTCGATTTTATATCGGAAAAAAAAGTAGAAGGATACAAAGGCGAGGTCGCTTCACATCTGAAATCGCTATACGAAAAAACAGGACGAGGAAACGATTATCTGGGATGGGTAAATCTTCCATCGAAAATTGACGATGCCCAGCTAACAGACATAGAAGCAACAGCTGCTAATCTGAGATCCAAGTCGGATATAGTTGTGGTGATAGGTATTGGCGGAAGCTACTTAGGAGCCCGCGCCGTTATTGATGCATTGTCTAACAGTTTCGATCATTTACTAACCAACAGAAAAAATCCTGTGGTGATTTATGCCGGACAAAATATTAACGAAGATTATACTGCCGAACTACTCGACCTTTTAAAAGATAAATCATTTTCAGTAATTGTTATTTCCAAATCTGGAACCACAACAGAGCCTGCTTTGGCTTTCCGTTTGCTCAAAGATTTGCTGGAAAGTAAATACTCTGCCAGCGAGGCAAAAGAACGTATCGTGGCCATTACCGATGCCAGCAAAGGTGCATTGCGTACTTTAGCCGATCAAAAAGGATACAAAACCTATGTTATCCCCAATGATGTTGGCGGACGTTATTCTGTACTTACACCAGTGGGCTTATTGCCTATCGCTGTGGCAGGTATCGATATCCGCGCTTTGGTAAAAGGTGCACAGGACATGGAAAAGATAACTGCCCTCGAAGCCGAAAACAGCGCTGCTGCCACTTATGCTGCCGTGCGAAACGAATTGTATAAAATTGGTAAGGGAACCGAAATAATGGTTAACTATCAACCCAAACTACACTTTGTAGCCGAGTGGTGGAAGCAATTGTATGGCGAGAGCGAAGGAAAAGAGAACAAAGGTATTTTTCCCGCTGCAGTGGATTTTTCTACCGATTTGCACTCCATGGGTCAATATATCCAGGAAGGCGTACGCAACATTTTTGAAACCGTACTTACCGTTACCAACGCCAGTAGAGAAGTATTTGTACCAAAAGACGAAGCCGACTTGGACGGCCTAAATTTTTTAGTAGGCAAACGGGTGGATTACGTAAACAAAATGGCAGAATTGGGTACCCAATTGGCTCATATAGATGGCGGTGTACCAAATATTAAAATTGAAATACCCGAACTGAACGCGTATTATCTTGGCCAGTTGCTATATTTCTTTGAGATAGCCTGTGGTATCAGCGGTTATATTTTAGATGTTAACCCATTTGACCAACCCGGCGTGGAAGCATATAAGAAAAACATGTTTGCCCTATTGGAAAAACCAGGTTTTGAGAAAGAAACAGCAGCCATTAAAGCTAAGCTGTAGCTTAAAGTATAAAATTGACAAAATAACAAGGCCCGAAGAATTTCTCCTCGGGCTTTGTTATTCTAATGAACAGTTAGCGATTTTTGGAGAAACAGAAAATCACAGAATAAGCAATCTGAATTGATGTACTCGATGTGAGCAGCGAGGCTTTCGCTCAAAGCGAAGCCCTTGCTGAAGGATGTATACAACACCTAACAGGTTTTTGAAACCTGTTAGGTGTTGCCTCCGTAATTTTTCTAATTTTACCCACATGAACAAATCAGTTATAATAGTAGCCGGCGGCAGTGGATCCAGGATGCAGAGCGAACTGCCCAAGCAATTTATAAAATGGTGCGGAAAGCCCATTCTGATGCATACCATACAAAGGTTTGTGGAATTTGATAGCCAAATGCAGATTGTTTTGGTGCTGCCCAAAGACCAGATAGAGCTGTGGAATAAGCTGTGTTCCGAATATAACTTTACCGTGGAGCACACGGTGGCATACGGCGGAGCTACCCGCTTCGAAAGTGTAAAAAATGGTTTGGCCAAAGTTTCGCAGGAGGGCTTGGTTGGTGTGCACGATGGGGTGAGGCCATTGGTTTCGGCACAAACACTAAAGAATTGTTATGATACGGCACAAAAGTATGGCAGTGCCGTACCCGTTACCGATGCCATTGAATCAATTAGGGAGGTGGGAGAGTTTGGCACTAAATCCGTAGCACGAGCCAATTATAAAATGGTACAGACCCCGCAGGTATTTTATTTGCACAAGCTTAGAGAGGCATATCAGCAAGCCTATCGTGATTTTTTTACTGATGATGCCAGCGTTTTTGAGGCTGCCGGAAATACAATAACCCTAACCGCTGGAAACCACGAAAATATTAAAATAACCACGCCAATGGATTTACTGGTGGGTGAGGTACTAGCCCCTCCCATCCTCCCCGAATGGGGAGGTGCCATGACGTGGAGGATTTAAAGCTTGGTTGTACCTAACAGGTTTTGGATGGTTAAATCTTAAATGTTGCTCCTAGCCTCCCCCCTATTTGGGGGGATAAGAGGGGGGCTTGCTCATACTTACAATTTTCGAAACACCTTTTATCAAAGCCCAAATCAGAACTAAGGTAAAAATGATGATGGCACCCGATGGAAGGTTGTAATAATACGAACCTATCAATCCCACTAATATACCCACAAATCCAAATCCTATAGAATAAAATATCATAGCTTTAAAATCGCGTGTAAAAATACTTGCTATCGACTGAGGTATTGTAAATAGCGACAGTACCAATATGATACCAGCAATGCGGATACTAAACACAATGGTGAGTGCTACAACTGTGGCCACCGCATATTTTATGAGCTGCGTTTTTAGTCCTGTGGTTTGGGCATATTCCGCATCGAATGCAGTATAAAGAACCGGGCGGTAAAATACAAGGATACCGATGGTTACAAGGATAGCCAGCACCGACATATATATCAGGTCGGTTTGGGTAACTGTAAGTATGTTTCCAAACAAAAAGCTCATTAGGTTGGGAGCATAGCCCGGCGTTAAAAAAACAAAGATGATGCCTATAGCCATGCCCAGCGACCAAAGGATGGCGATGGCACTATCCTCGCGCACATTGGCTTTGCTCGTGGCCCACTCAATGCCCAAGGCCGATAAAACTGCAAAAAAAGCCGCACCCAAAAAGGGGTTTAAACCAAAAAAATAAGCCATGCCAATGCCGCCAAATGAGGCATGGGTAATGCCTCCGCTAATAAAAACTATTTTACGCGACACAATATAAGTGCCGGCTATGCCTGCCAAAATACTGGTGAGGAAACCTGCCGCAATGGCATTGGTAAAAAAGGAATACTGAAATATGCTGAATAAATCGTGCATCGCAATTATTAATTATGCTAATGATTGTGTAAAACCCGATGAGGTACATGTCCATGTGTGATGAGCTCGATGGGACAATGGTATGTTTTTAGTATCTCTTCTGAAATTTTGTTTGTATTATGATAATGCAAGCTCTCATTAACACAGGCTATCGTTTTTATAAAGGACGAAATGGTACCCACATCGTGCGATACCAACAGAATGGCCATCTTTTTATTGAGTTCTGTGAGTAAATTGTATAATTCTCCCTCAAACTGTTTGTCCACAAAATTATTGGGCTCGTCTAAAATCAAGACTTCTGGGTTATTGATAATAGCCCTGCAAAGATACACACGCTGCATCTGTCCGCCCGATAATTGACCAATGGCACTATTAGCATACTTATCTAACTTCACAAAATGCAACAACTCACGCGCCTGCTCCTTTTCGTTGCGGGTATA
This sequence comes from Saccharicrinis sp., assembly GCA_024635555.1. Classification (GTDB taxonomy): domain Bacteria; phylum Bacteroidota; class Bacteroidia; order Bacteroidales; family Marinilabiliaceae; genus Saccharicrinis. Next base: position 63,438 of record JAGXIO010000144.1, on the reverse strand, counting down.
TCGTTTAATCAATCCTTTTTTACCCATCATGCCAGATAAAACCACGTCGATCACTTTAATGGGGAACGATTTATCGCTACTGCTGATTTGTGGTAGATAGCCCAAGTTGGCCGGGGCATAATTCTGTTGGGTATTGAAGGTAATAGAACCTGAAAAAGGTTGCAACAAGCCCAAAATAACTTTAAGCAATGTAGATTTACCACCTCCGTTTGGGCCGATAATACCAATAAAATCGTGGGGATAAACTTCTAGATTTACCTGTTTTAATACCACTTTATTGGGCGTATAACCTGCATAAACATCGGTTAATTTAATGATTGGCTCCATGGCTTATTCTAATGCTTTTTCTAACTTAGTTAATGTTTGCCTCATCTCATTTTCCCAATCTTCGCTAAGCGGATTTACTTGTACCATGGGTATATTTAATTCCGAAGCCAATAATTCAGCGTTGCGTTTATCGAATTCCTCCTGGATAAAAATGGTTTTGATATTTAGTTCTCTCCCCTTGTCTATCAGCTTGCGTAGCCATTGCGCACTGGGCTCGTTGCCTTTATGCTCAATGGATATTTGCTCCATACCATAATCGCGCGCCAAATAGGTATAGGCAGGATGGAAAATATAAAAACTCTTGTTGGCAAATTTTTCTATTTTCACCTTAAACTCCTCATCCAATGCTCGCATCTTTTCTTCCAATTGCAGGCCTCGCTGCAATATATCTTCTTTTTGTTCGGGGAAAGTATTTATCAAAGCCTCTTGTGTATTCTTTAAAACTGTGAGCATACTTTTGGGCGAAGTCCAAATGTGCGGATCAATGCCTCCCTTGTGTACATGGTCGCCATGCACATAGTTTTCGCCATCTATAAAAGCAATTCCTTTGGAGGTGTCCACAATTTTAAGTTCGGGGTTTATCTCCGAAATACGAGCTGTCCAGGCTTGCTCAAAACCAATATGTCCGATACGTAAATATACTTTTGAATCCCCCAGGTCTTTAATCTGCTTAGGGCTTGGGGCATAAGTTGCCGGACTGCTTCCTTTGGGAATCAGCACATTAATGGATACATCATTTCCCATAAGCTGCTGTACCAAATACTTTTGGGGCTGGATACTTACCGAAATGGATGTTGATCCAGACGACGGAGGCTTGCAACTAACTAGTGAAATGGTAATAATACCGATAAAAACTGCAAGAATATTTTGTTTCATATGTTTAAAATTAGATAAGAGACTGATAGATAAGAGACAATAGACTACGAACACTGAGACACTGAGACGCAAAGTTTTTCTTATAATCATACACTTTTGTGTTTATTTCCCAATAAGCATGGTGTTTCATATGTTTTTAATTGATTTTAGTTGTGGTTTAAATTTCTTGTTTTTCCTCATTGCAAATATTGCAGATTCCATTAACAATAAGCTTACTGCTTTGCTGTGAAAAGCCCTCGGGCAAATCGTATTCTTTTATGCTGAGCTGCGGCATGCAGATAACTTTATGGCAAACACTACAATAAAAATGAAGGTGCTCCTCCGAGTGCTCTTCTTCTATAAAAGTTCTGTTGAGACTATAGGAAGTAAGCGAATCGTTTACCTCAATTTTATGGATAATTTTATGATCCACAAAAAACCTTAGGTTTCGATACAAAGTAACTCGGTCGGGCTTTACACTCAATCGCTCCTCAATATCTTTTTGATTTAATGGATGCTGGGCATCATTTAAAATATCTAGCAGATCAACCCTGTTTTGGGTAACTCTTACTCCTTTTTTCTTTAAGATATGCGTCACCGTTTCCGTAGAGTTTCTATGGCGATTGCGGAAAGCTTTAGGCGGCAAGCAGTCAACTGTTTCCATATGTGATACCAATTTCCGGTTAGATAATCATATTATTCAGTTCGCAAATATAGCAATTTTTTACATATGCAACAATGTTGCATATGTTTATATTTAACCTATTATAACAGTATGATATATTAATATTTTAGATAAAACTTTTCTGATCAAACGAAGTTTACAGATAGAACACAAAATATAAACAAATGAAAAACATACTATGCCCAGTGTCTTCGGAACGATTCAATGAAAATATACCTCGATTAATTGGTTTGTTTGTTGTAATCCTATTGATAGCATATGTTATTTTAAGCATATGGTTGATACCTGCTTTTTTACTGCTCGATTTTTATTTCAGAGGATTTGGCAAAGGGAAATATAGCTTATTATTAAAACTGGCGGCAGTCTTAAACAATAAATTACTTCTCAAGGGTCAGCTTATCGACAAAGCCCCCAAAATATTTGCTGCCCGCTTGGGCTTTGTTTTTACATTTTTAATTGTGGCTCTTCATTTATTGGGCTTGAACCTAATATCAAACAGTTTAGCTATCACACTAATTGTATTTGCAGGCTTGGAATGTGTAGCCAATTTTTGTGTGGGATGTTTGGTGTTTACCTGGTTTGTTAAACCCTATGTTAGAGGATGAAGACTTCAACATCTACTATAACAGATGCTACCATACCCTATTGAAAACGGAATTTTACTAAATCCTATAGCATCGCATTAGCATTAACTAAAAATACGAATTACAATAATTACAATTGGCTACGCACAAACCTGTTTTATTAAACAGTGATAGGTGTAGCCAATGTATCATTCAATATTTATCCCAATTGTCTCAAAAAACTTCTTTAGTAATTAGATAGTGCACTACGCAACGAGTCGAAGCGGGAGCTGTAATCTAATACCGAGAGCTTAATGACTTCTTTGGCTTCTTCGGCGTCGTAAATATGAGTTATCTCGCAATCGGCATCGAAACCCGGCATATCTTTATAGGTTAAAAAATAGTGTTTAAGTCTGTTGATGACTAACTGCGGGAGATCCGAGATATCCTTCATATTTCCATAAACGATGTCGCCCTTTAGTACGGCAATAATTTTGTCATCGGCCTGATTGCCATCAATCATTCTAAAGCCACCTATGGGTATGGCATGCGCAATGATGTCGCCATGCGGCACTTCCTTTTCCGTGAGCACACAAATATCCAGGGGATCTCCATCACCTTCTACTGCATCCCTCCCCGATTTTTCGGAGCAGAATTGACCTATGCGTGCGCCGCAAAACGTTTGGGGTATAAAGCCATACAGCGCAGGTACTACGTTTGAATATTTTTGAGGCCGGTCAATTTTTAAATACCCCGTTTCCTTGTCAATCTCGTACTTAATAGTGTCTGTTGGCACAACCTCAATAAAGGTGGTTACTATATCTGGAGCATCCTTACCTATGTTAATGCCGTGCCACGGATGCGATTTATATCGAAATCCCATCAAGCGACCAATGGGGTCCATTAAAATATTGGTTGTAAAATCGTCTGCCATTTGTATTTTATAAGTAGATTATTTTAAAAAAATTGCCCTTCATGTAGGCATTGTCTTTGGTATCTTCGTTTAGCTTGCAATTTAGCCTGAACTATTCATAAATTACCAAAAATATGATAATGTTGAGGATTCAGAAGATAGAAATATTTATTTCGGTTCGTGAAATATTAAATCCCATTACCCACCTTAACTCTTTTCTGTTGCTTTTGTTTATCCCGCCCATCCATCTTTGTCCAAATTTCTGTATTGCACAGCTTCCGCAATATGATGGGCTTGCACTTGTTGTTCGTTCTCCAGGTCGGCAATAGTGCGGGCTACCTTAATTATCCGGTCGAAAGCACGAGCTGATAAGTTTCGTTTTTCCATGGCATTTTTTAATACTTCCATGGCATCATCTGTGGGTGTAGCATATTTACGCTGCATCCTGGAACTTATCTGGGCATTGCAATATACATTGGGGTAATCTTTATAACGTTCACTTTGTATTTTTCGGGCTGCGATAACCCTAAGACGAATGGTCTCACTTTTTTCGGATGTAGAGGCTGTACTCAGTTCTTTAAAGGGTACCGGAACCACCTCAATTTGCAGGTCTATGCGGTCGAGCAATGGACCGGAGATGCGGCTCATATAACGTTGTACGGCACCGGGAGCACACACACACTTTTTATCAGGATGATTAAAATATCCACAGGGGCAAGGATTCATGCTGGTTACGAGCATAAAGCTGGCGGGATAATCCACGCTAAAACGGGCGCGCGAAATAGTAATAACACGATCCTCTAAGGGCTGCCGCATTACTTCGAGCACAGTACGTTTAAATTCTGGCAGCTCATCCAAAAAAAGCACGCCGTGATGGGCTAAAGAAATTTCACCCGGCTGCGGAAAGCTACCACCGCCGACTAAAGCTACATCAGAAATCGTGTGATGCGGGCTACGAAATGGTCTTTGTGTTATCAATGCCGTGTTGTTTTGTATTTTACCCGCCACGGAATGTATCTTGGTGGTTTCCAATGCTTCGTCCAAAGTCAGTGGAGGTAATATGGAGGGCAGTCGTTTGGCAATCATCGACTTACCGGCTCCTGGCGGTCCTATCATCAATAGGTTGTGACCACCTGCGGCAGCTATTTCCAAAGCCCGTTTAACAGATTCCTGTCCTTTTACATCTACAAAGTCAATATCATAATGCAACAACTGTTGGTAAAATTCCTTATCGGTATCCACTATGGTGGGTTCAATATTAGCTTCCCCATTTAAAAAAGCACCCACTTCTACAATGTTATTGGCTCCATACACGTTTAATCCCTTAACAACAGCCGCTTCCCGAGCGTTTTGAAGAGGCAGTATCAAACCTTTAAAACCTTCGGCTTTAGCACGCACAGCAATGGGCAATGCCCCCTTTACAGGTTGCAAGCTACCATCTAACGACAACTCACCCATCATTATATAATTGGATAAGTTATCTGTAGAAATTTGTTTAGAGGCTGCCAGTATGGCCATCACCAGAGGTAAATCATAGGAGGAGCCCTCCTTGCGGATATCGGCCGGTGCCATGTTGATAACGATTTTTTTACCCGGCCATTTATAGCCGGTACTTTCGTTCATAGCAGATTGCATTCGTTGCTGACTCTCCTTAACCGCACTATCAGGAAGTCCCACTAAAAAGAACTTGATTCCCTGCGAAAAGTTAACTTCGATGGTAATGGTTACTGCATCTATTCCGGTTACGGCCGCACCGTAGGTTTTTACAAGCATAACAGATTGTAGGGATTAAAATTATCCAATCAATTTACATAAACTATTTTTAAAAAAGAAACATCCACAGGCACTATTTATATTTTCTGTGAAGAATCTCTAACCTGATATATTCTTTCTCGATTCAAACATTGTTAGTTTATACCTCTTCCCAGCTGTTGGATTCAGCCGATTTAAATAAGGCATCTATTACCTTCATATTTTTTACGGCATCCGAAGCATCCACGGGCACGGGTTGGTTTTTTATCAAGCATTCCGAAAAAGCATCGAACATCAGGCCATACTGGTCGCACACGTCAAAGCGCACAGTTCGTTCGCCTTGGCCCGTAAAAATGTTTATTTCGGATGCGGTATCCACGTAGGTGTTAAAAGGTACAGGAATTTGAATCCTTCCAGAACTGCCAATTATTTCAACATATTGGTTGGCGTGGCTTAGCGTTGATACTGTAAAAGTTACATGTGTTCCATCGTAGTTGAGTATGGCCGAATCCAAGGTGTCGGTTTTAAACTCTGGATGGTGCTGATGAATAGCCATCACCCTGTTGGGTTCGGCATCCAATAAATAGCGCGATGAAGAAACCGCATAACAACCGACATCCATGAGGGCACCACCTCCGTATTCCTTAATATTCCGAATATTTCCAGCAGCAGAATTATTATAGGCATACGAGACATTAATGTACATTATATCGCCTATTTGGTTTGTTTTTATCACTTCTCTGGCATAAATCCAGAGGGGATGAAACTTATACATAAAGGCTTCCATCAGTTTTACCTTGCTTTTTTTTGCTGCATCCATACAGCTTATGGCCTCCTTAGCATTCAGTGCAATAGGTTTTTCGCATAATATATGTTTTCCGGCCTCGGCTGCCTTGATTACCCACTCCAAGTGCAGGTGGTTAGGTAGCGGTATATATATAAAGTCAATATTCGGATCGTCGATGAGTTCCTGGTAGTCAGCATACACCTTTTCTATGCCAAACTCTTGCGCAAAAAATTTAGCTTTTTGAGTGTCACGGGAAGCAATTCCATAAATTTTGCAATGTTTGGTGTTCATTAAAGGTAAAACTATCCTTTTTAAAAGATGATTGGATACACTTATAACACCTACTTTTAATTTTTCCATTCCATATATTGTTAATAATGGTTATTATTTTACTTCATAATTGTACAAATAGTTACTTTCGCCGCCTACGATAAGGTTGAATCGGGTGCTTTCCTGATTTAAAAATCCAATGCTAAATCTGGATTTTCCCCTCAACGGGAAGTTCTTATAAAGCGTACCGTCATTGTTGATGAGGTATATTTTATTGTTTTGGGTGTCGAACACGCCAATTTTTTTATTACTGTTTGAAAAAAGATACGTGTCCGCCATAGGAAGCAGATTACCCTCTATTTTAACCTCGAAGAGCTTTTTTCCCCCTGCCGAAAAAACCAATACCTTATCTTGTTGTACAATAATAGACTCAGCACCCTCATTGTTGTTCATATCATAAGCCATATAATAATGTTCTTGCGACGAGTTGAGCAATGTTTGCTGGGCACAATTTCCGTTGCTTAAATTAATTAGCTGAAGGTTGCCCTGCGTGTCTGTGGTGCTTAAATAAGCCGTGTTTTCTTTATATATTAGATAAAAACTACTATTGGGGTTTCGTACAAAGTTCGATTTTACGCTTACTCTTTCTTCGCCTCTTCGGTTTAAAATATAGTTTCGTTTGTCATCGGAAAAAACGATGTAATCGTTACCTTGAGCACGAAAGTGTTGAAGCGCTTGCGTTACTATGCCCTCGGTGGATCTGGCATCCCAACCCGTAACTAATTTACCTGTTTTATCATATACATAGGTGTTTTTATTGGCACAGGCCAAAAATATACGATAGTCACCGTTGTTGTCGTAATCGAATACGGCCATGGGATTGGTAGCCTTGATAGTCAATTCAACCGGATACTTATCCACATGGTTGCCATTACGGTCCAACAGGTATATTTTGTCGGCAGTGTTAAAAAGGTATTGTAATTTGTTGTTTCTATAAAAATCGATTTGGATTACCTCACCAAGGATGGCCTCACCAAGTCTCTTTTTCCATAATATCCTACCCGAATTAGATATGAGGTAAAGCATGTTCAATTTGTCCTGAACCATAATTTCTCGTTCGCGCGTATAATGGTTAATCATTAGACTAGGCTTACCGATAATGGTGCTGTCGAGCCCACTTTGCCATACCGTTTCCGGCTCTCCCTGTCGCTCAGGCATATACTCTATGCACGCATTAACGTATAAAAGCTCTTTGGCAGCAGTTAATTGGATACCCAGACCATAAAATTTATTTAACGCTTCCTGCTGCGATTCGTTAGGGTTAAGGAATTCAAAATTACCGGCATCGGGCAACAGATTTTTTACCTTAGAAAAATCACAGTACACAAACACGTTTTCCTTGTCGGCAAACATATTCGAGAATTCCTTATGATACTTACTATTTTCAAGCGTTTTATTAAGGATATTGGCATAAATAATACTGCCCAGTTGCTTCGGCGAATCGGCAAAAATTAAGTAATTATCTATAAATGCAAAATACGATTGGGGCGCATCCGGACAATAAGTGCGTAACATTAAAGGGAACACCGCAGATAATTGGGTGCGATAGATGGGATGCTTTGTTTGTGCATCGAGCTGATAATAAGTTACTGGAGTTAACTCTTCTGTCGAAAAATCGCCTAACAACTTTAACGTTTTGGATTTACTTTGGGTCTTTATTATCAAAAACTTATCGTCGCTGGCTGCAACATCGGTCGAATTACATGTGATATAGGCAAATTCCTTGTCGATGAGGTCAAAGATATTTTCTTCCACTTCGTTTTGTTTACCTCGCAGTTGTAATTTACTAAAATCGATGGTGTGTTTTTCGTATTGGTTACTCTGTTTTAAATAGGTCATCAGTCTGTCCTGGAGCTTATAACCGTAGTCAAAACTATACGACAAAACAAAATTAGCATTATCGGGTATAACCTTGTTTATCTCAGTAGAACTGGCATTAATTCCTTCGAACAAGGTATTTAATTTTGCTTCGTTTGATGCCGAATACAAAAAACCATTTATAAGTATATGGTTATCATTTAAGTTGATATCTACCTCTCCCCAGTTGGCAATGTTTTTAAAAAATAACAGTTTACTTTTGTATTTACTATTAAAAACAGAAGATAGTGTGCCGGGTAACTTGTCAAAGTTGATAAAAATATTGGCGTCGCTATTGTTGCCCGAGGTTTTAAAAAGCTTGCTAAATGTGGGATCTTCCAATAGCGAAAACTCCGCTCGCAATTGTCGTAACGCATTCTCTACCAATAACGATGAGCTACTGGCCATCAAGAAACCTCTGTACATACTGGCGAATACCTGACCTTGACGCCCCTTTAATTTTATACTATAAATATTTGAGCTGTTATACTTTCGCTTGTCAATAATCCAATGACCTTTGCTTTCATCTAAAAAAGCAAGTATTTTATTTTCCTCGGCCTGATTATTCAGTGCATAGGTAAACAGTGGGCACAAATTGTCTTTACCCAAAGGATGCAACGAAATGGTAAGAGATTTGCTCAGTAATGAGCGAACCAGGCCGTTGTTATAAACTGAGTCGTTTTGTAGACTGTTGAGGTTCTGGTTAAAAATCGTAAAGTTGGCAAACGGAATAAGTGTTTCCCTATAGTTCACATCGTTTAAAATGATGTTAATAACATCTTGAGGGTTCTGCACTTGTATAATAAGCGAAGCATCGGTTGGCACCGCTTTTATAGTCTGGTTGTTTTTAAAATTTTTTAAAGTAGAGAAGTAGAAATAAGTAAATGCAAGTAGCCCAATTAATATGACAACCCATACAATAGTTATAATTTTTCGCGACATGTGGTGAGTTTATAATTTGTAGGTTCGTATATGAAAACCCAAAAGTATAAAAACTTATTGATTTCATTAAATGATAAGGATAGGATAGCAACCTTGTGAAGGCATATTCATCGTGAACCAGAAAGTATTTTAAGTACTTTAAATCGTCGAGTAAGAAGAAATAGAAAAAACACGATTAAAGCAGATATAATAACTTGTATAAAAACGTTGACAATAGGGTTGTAAACGATTGTTTTAATAAATGGATAACAAACAACAATTATAGGGCTGTGATAAAGGTGCAATAAATAGGAATATCCTCCTGTTTGCGGGAATTTAAAATCAATACTGATGATTAAAGTAAATAATAATAACGCGAATGGGATTTTAATATACGATGGCAGAAATAGATAAAATATTATGCAGGCTGCAATAAAAGAAATAATAGTAGCTATTTTATTCAGTTTTACATCCCAATTTGCATAAGCAATACCTGCCAAAAACAAAATTAATACATCATATCTAAGGATAAGCTTACCAAAGATTGCTAATGGAATTAAAAATATAAGTAGCTTATAATTGCGATTTATCAACACCGCAATAACACTATATATCACAAATATATCTCTAATAAAATAAGTAGGTGGATTGATAGGTGGTTCATTTAGTGCTAAAACACCTTCAGTTATTAATTGCCAATCGAATTCAAGTCTATTTAGAATGTCTATATTAAACAGCTTAAGCAGCAGGATGGAAGGTATAACTACAACAATATTGGCAATTAAATAAGGCACTAAAAGTGTGCTCACTTTTTTGTTGAAAATATTCTTATTGGATTTTGTATATTTCCAAAATAAGTATCCTGAAATTACCGATAAAATAGAGGTTCCAAACGTGGGTACGATTTCAAATAAAGTATAAAATACACCATTGTCTATTTCGTGCCGGGTATGCGTAAACGCAATTAATACAACAGCAACAATCCTTATAAACTCAATATTACCTTTCATCCCATTTATCGGACAACCATTATTTTAGTCACCATAGATTCTGAACCTTCCGAATCGGTGGCAAAAACAAGATAAACACCGCTGGCTAACTCTTGATTATATACATTTTTTCCGTTCCAAACAATCTGTCCTCCCGTAGAAATGGCTTTATAAACTAATTTTCCACTGATATCGATTATGCTTACAGTAGAATTTTCCTTTAATCCAGTAACGGTGATAAGGCCCTGGTAGTTTGTAGTTACCGGGTTCGGGAATGCTTTAACAGCAGAATAGCTAACTTCCCCATCGATTGCAGTTCCCCTGTACGATACAATTCCTTTGCTCGTTGCAAAAAATACTTCTCCACTTTTTGGGTTGATGGCAATAGACTTAATATTGTTGGATAATAGTGGGCTGTTTTTCATATTAAACGCACTTATTGTCTCTGTACCGTCGTCCGAAACCAGATAAACACCGCTAGTGGTAGTTCCTATCCATTTTCTGTTGGCTCCATCTACGGCAATGGCACTAATCTCCTCATTCTCTAATAAATAATCGGCATTACCGCTACCATCGTTGCGGGGTATCTTTATTCTTGAAGCGATTGGTCGGTCTATATTAAAAATTTCTCTGGGGCGGTAGTAAACCAGTATTCCAGTAGTGGTGCCAATCCATATATATCCAGATTTGTCTTCGGCAATATAAGTTACGGTTGTATTTATTTCCTTGCCATCTTCATCCCAGATTAGCAGTTTTGAAGCCCGAGAATCCTTGGAGTCACCGGCATACCTGTATCTGTCGTCCGTGGCAATATCAATGGTGCCGGCAATATCGTATACAAATAGTCCAGCAGGTGTAAAGTAGGAAATGGACCAAAAATGTCCCCATACTGTTTGTATGGTTTGATGCAGCCATGGGTTTCTTTCGCCCGCTATAGTAACATAGTCGTATTTATACCATCCAAAGTTGTTGGCGCTGTCGTTGTTGGTAATTATCTTGGGTTTTACTATTACTGGATTAGATTTGCTCTGATTGTTGGCATATAGGTTTCCCTCCTTATCCATCACCACTGCATTAATTAAATTCCAACCACTTGCAGTTTCAATAGCACTGTTAGCATTCGTATATTGCTTAATAATGGCATCGTCCTGTATTTCAAAAATTCCAGCGTACGCACTACTTACGAATGCATGATTTTCGTTCAGCGGATCTATGGCAATGTCGTTCAGGTTATAGGCGTTTTTTAAATACGGGTCATTTTTATCCAAGCGTATCCATGTTCCATTACGGTAAATGGAGCATTCAGCGGGAACTTGGATTGGCGAAAATTGGTGAGGTAATCCTCGTACCGTCCACAGTGCATTGGCGGTCGCTTTCAATTTAAACACATTATTAGAAACGGGCCCGTCCGGCACGATTTGCGAATCGCCCATGTTGGATATTTGGATTAGCCCATGGGAGGCATCGCCTATCCACTGGGTATCATTTTCATCTACGTAAAAAGCCGAAAAATTAGGGCTCAGGGTTTGTCCTTCTGTGGCGTAGCTCTTAATAGAATCAGTCTTGTTTAATGTGCGGTCGTAAAAATCAATGGCTTTTCCCGAAACTACTGCCATCCCATTTGAAAGAGACTTCAGCGTTACAAAGTTGCTTTGTGTGAACCTGTTATTCCATCGACCTTGGTTATATTCGACGATATCGGCACTGGTTCCGTTTGCAGCTGATGCAATAATAGTGTTATCCATGGAAACAATGGAAAGGTAATCCCTTCTATCGCCACTAACCCGCTTCCAGGTTTCGTAAAAAGAAAGTAAGGAGCTGCTTTTGGGTGCTCCCAAAACACCTTGCGCGGTGGCAGCAAATACCGAATCGTTGGTGGCGGTCATTTGATTTACCCTTAAGTCAGCTGCATCATCACCTATAATGTAAGTTTCAGATATTTCCTTTTTAATAATATCCACAACCACAACTCCAAAATCAGTAGAACAGAGAGCTTTGTTGCCAATAAAAAAGATATGATTAATTCGCTTGCTGCCATTCATCTCTTTCAAAAATAAATCTGGTATACTGCTGACGGATTTATTTTTTATAATATCAATTTTTCCATTAATATACCCCACCATAAGACTACCTGAAGCTTCATGAGATTTTATGGTGCTTATGCCTACATCCGACAATCCATTTAATTTTGTAATTTTTTCGAGAGCATACTCCTTCGTATCGTATGAAAAAAGACTCGCATCGGTAGCTGCATATATTTTGTCACCCACTTTTTCGACGGAGTGCACCTCATAAAAGGACAAATAATCTTGCCATTGACCAATGGGCACTTGCGCCTTTAAGGTAGATAGTGTTAGTGCAATAAACAAAAGTATTGAGAAAGACTTCATATATTAAAATTAAAACGGAATTACAATTGATTTAAAAATTGAACCATCTTTTTTATGGCTCTGGCACGGTGGCTTATCTTATTTTTTTCGTGCAGATCCATTTCTGCCATTGTGATGTCGTATCCATCGGGTACAAAAATAGGGTCGTATCCAAAACCTTTACTGCCCGATTGAGTGCTTGTGATGCGACCCTCCACAGCTCCTTCAAATTGGTATTCTGTCCCATTAATTATTAAGGAGATAACAGTCCGAAACCGAGCCTTTCTATTTTTATTATCCCCCAGATCATTCAGCAACTTACACATGTTATCACTTGCATTTCTTTGTTCGCCGGCAAATCTAGCGCTACGCACGCCGGGTTCTCCGTTTAGTGCATCCACTTCCAAACCAGTATCATCGGCAAAGCAGTTTACATGGTATGCATTGTAGATATATAACGATTTTTGCGCTGCATTGGCTTCTAGAGTCGCTCCTGTTTCCGGAATATCTTCAGTGCATTTAATGTCATTTAAATTTTTCAAAACGATTGAAGCACCCAAAATGCCTTGTATCTCCGTAATTTTGTGGCTGTTATTAGTTGCAAAAATAAGTTCCATATCAGTAAGGTAACGTAAAAGCTGGTTGCAAAAGTATTGTAATACTTAAAAAAAAACAACGTCAGGGAGCTGGCGTTGTTCGTTATCTCAACAATTTATTTAATAGTTCAGCATAAAACTAAAAGGCACCGTATCCATATTTCATTAAATCAGTTCGGGGATTAATAACCATAACCGGAACTTTAAAGCTATTGGCTATGATATGCTGCTCATTTGCACCCAGCATATAATCATGAAAAGCAATATCTCTGGTGGTCATGATAATAATGGCATCCGCATTAATGCTATCGGCAAAGTTAATGGTTTCTTGTGCAAAGGAACCCTTTCCCTCAGATAGCGAAAGTTCATAATCAATGCCCTTTTCTTCCAGAAAATTTTTGCAGAACACTAGATTTGCTTTTGTTCGAGGCTCAATAACCCCATCTTTGGCAGAGCTACTCAGTAAATAAATCTTGGTATCCAAAAATCTAGAGAGCAAATCGGCCCAAAAAAGCTTTTCTTTGTTTTCGGTTTTAAAATCTACCGGAAAAACAATTTTTTTAACTTTTGCATCGGTAGGTTCGTCCTGCACAACAAAAAAAGGTACTTTGGAACCTACTATTACTTTAAGAGCCCAGCTTCCTGTCAGTTTTTGTCTGCCTTTTATACCATGGGTTCCCATTACTACCATTTTGGCGCTTATTTCGAAAGCAACCTCCTTAATAGTTTTAAAAATTGTACCTTCTTTCACAATAAGGTTCACATCTAAGCCATAAATATCTTTAATCTTTTGTTTTTCCTGCGTAAGGTTTTTCAGAGCTTCCGCAGCATCAGTATCCTTTTTAACAATGTGTAATAGGTAAATTTGCGCACCATTTCGTTGAGAAAGCGATTTAGCATGAGCTACAGCGTGCATTGCAACTTTACTGAAGTCATATGGTACCAGTATTATGTTCTTTGTCATCTCCATGATGTATATTTAAAAAGTAAGCGTTTATTTTGCGAAATAAATATACTACTTTTGGTAAATAATAAACAATAAAGATTAAAACAATCTGTTGTGACCATAAAAGTTTTAATCCTGGGTCTGGGAAAAATATCCTTAGTAGTTGTATATCTGATGATTGGGAGTGGGGGAAACTTTATGGCTCAAAGTCAAAATTTACCACAAGGTACGACAAAAAGCATGATTAGCTGCATAATTTTGTCGGACGACACGCTTGATATGGCTCATATTTTGGATACTGTGCGCACAAATGAAAGCAAATTTGAGTTTGTGGAGATTAATTTTATTCCATCTCATGCGGATAGTACGTGTTTAAAACGCTTTTTTTTAAAGGGGCACGATAAGTCTTTTGGGGATTGGACTTTTAAAAACAGTGTTACCTATAATAATTTAAAAGCAGGACATTATCAGTTTATTTTAGAATCTAAGGAGGCTCAGCAATCCATTCACTTGCACATCCTGCCGTCGTATAACCGATATTTTTCATCTACCGTAATGTTGCTGCTTGTAGTTTTAATTGGCATACTTCTTTTAATAATTGGTTTAAAAAAGGGAGCAAAGCTTAAATTTTTCCCTTTTCACCGCAACTCTATAGCGCCTTTGCTACAAAAATACTTAAAACAAGTATCGCCCGAAACGGCCGAGAATAAAAGGCTTGCCCAAAGACGTTCTGTTAAGTATGAAAAAGCAACCGTGCTGTTTGCCGACATACAAGGCTTTACTAAAATTGTGGAGCATATGAATCCTGAAACCTTAATAGATGAGTTGGATAGGTTTTTTATTCATTTTGACGAGGTGGCCGAGAAATATAAAATCGAAAAGATAAAAACCATTGGCGATGCCTATATGTGTGCTGGAGGTTTACCCGAAAAAAATAGAACCAATCCTGTAGAAGTAGTTATGGCAGCTATCGAAATGCAACGTTTTATGCAGGTTACAGGGCACGAAGCGCAAAAAGTTGGTAAAGACTTCTGGGAATTAAGAATAGGCATTCATACAGGTAGCGTGATATCAGGTGTAATTGGCCGAAAAAAACTATCGTTTGATATTTGGGGCGATACAGTAAATATTGCCAGCCGTATGGAATCGTCGGGTGTGGCGAGTAAAATAAATATATCGGGTGTTACCTATCAATTGATTAAAGACTTTTTTGCATGTGAGTATCGTGGTAAGATGCCCATTAAATATAAAGGCGAAACCGACATGTACTTTGTAAAGGGAATTCTGCCTCATTTATCCGTAGCAGGTCATGGTTTTTACCCAAACAATGATTTCTTTATCAAATTGCAATGGATAAGATTTAGCGATTTGGAAGAGGTGGTATATGAGCAGATGCACTTAGAGCTCCCCGCTGCCTTTAAGTATCATAACATTCAACACACCATGGATGTTTGCACCCAGGTAGAGGTGTTGGGTAGAGCCGAAGGACTAAGCAGTAAAGAGCTGTTGCTGGTTAAAACGGCTGCTCTTTTTCACGATACTGGATTTATGGTTAACCCACAGCGGCATGAGCTACAGAGCGTAAGGATAGTTAAAGAAATGCTGCCTCATTATGCTTTTAGCAAAAGTGAAATCGAAACCATCAATCAACTTATTATGGCAACCGAAAGTAATGTAGAACCAAAAAATTTAATGGAAATGGTTTTGAAAGATGCGGATTTGGATTACCTAGGTAGAGCTGATTTTGTACCTTTGTCCATAAAATTATGGGAAGAATTGTGCGAATTTAACGGTAAAATATCCCAGAATGAATGGAATAAAAAACAGTATGCATTTTTGAGCAAACACGTTTATTATACCGAGACAGCAAAAAAATTGCGCCAGGTGAATAAAGAGATTCAGTTAAAGAAAATAGAAAGATTATTAAAATAGAAACAGTATATTAGCGTTTCATTTACGCTGAGACAATAAAAAGGATTTAACACAAAAATATAACTCAATGGCAAAATCGTACGAACCAGAAACAAAATCACACAACCTTATAGGTGCAGGAACCAAAATAATAGGTAATATCGAAACATCAGAGAGTATCCGGATTGATGGAGAAATTGAGGGAAACATAGCCTCTAAAGGTAAAGTTGTAGTGGGAGGCAAAGGAAAAGTAACAGGTGAGATAAACTGCCTTAACGCCGAAATAGAAGGGATACTACAAGGAAAAGCAGAGGTTAAAGAACTCCTGTCGTTAAAAGCTACCTCAAAACTGATTGGCGACATACACACCAATAAACTTACCATTGAACCGGGAGCAGTTTTTACCGGTAAATGCACTATGGGTGGCTCGGCAAGACCTGAAGAAGCTCCCATTCAAGAAATCAAAAAATAAGCATGGCCGCTTATGAGATAAGGAACCGGATACTACGATATTTGGGTCTTTTTCTTGGGTTGTTATTGCTTAATGCAGCAGTTGCACACTTTCATTATAGCGAACTACTGAACAAAGTGGGCGAAATTAAGTTGTTTCTATTGATTTTGTTTAGCGCATGTGCTATATCCATAAGATGGACAAAAAAAAATTTCAACAATTTTTTTTTGAGTGCGTTCTTTCTTAGCATAGGTGTAAAAATGTTGGCCTCTTTGGTTTATCTATGGCCTGTACTTACAGGCGATTGGGTAGAAAAAGAAATAATAGCCTTAGTTTTTATGGTTAATTATCTAATTTACCTAAACTTTTTTGTTTGGTACATCGTAAAGGAGTAAGTGAAAATTATAATATCCGTTTTGATTTTAAATGTAATGAATAAGTTTCTCTGGATACTGGTTTTGTCCACCAGCATTTTCTTTTCAACAAGTTATGCATCCAACGATGTTTCAAATGCCGATAAGGCAGAAGAAGCATTTGACCCTACCGAAATGATTATGCATCATATTGCCGATGCACACGTTTGGCATATTGTTTCATGGGGAGAGGGCGACTATCAAAAACATATTCAAATTCCATTGCCTATCATATTATACGACAAAGGTAAGGTTCACTTCTTTTCGTATTCCCGTTTCGACCATGATACGCATATCGCAGAAAGTAAAGGAAGCTACTTTTTGTACCATCACGGAAAAATTTATAACAGCGATACCGATGGCACGGTGGAATACGACCATGAGGGGCATATTGCCAACTCCGTGCCCATCGATTTTTCGTTAAAACGAAATGTTTGGTCCATGTGGCTCTCCATAGTACTGATTTTATGGATTTTTCTTACCGTAGCCAAAAGCTATAAAAACGGACCAGCCAAACCCAAAGGTATACAAGCCATGATGGAGCCCATTATACAGTTTGTTAACGACGACATTGTTAAAATGCAGATAGGAGAACAGAAAGCGCACAAGTTCGCCCCTTATCTACTAACAATATTCTTTTTTATTTGGATTAACAACATGATAGGATTGGTACCTTTTTTTCCTGGGGGAAGTAATTTCAACGGTAATATTTCGGTAACTATGGTATTGGCAGTATTCACATTTTTAATCACCAACATTAACGGTAGTCGAAGCTATTGGCAACACACGCTAGTAGCACCAGGAGTGCCATTTTTTGTAAAAATATTGATGATACCTGTTGAAATCATTGGCTTGTTCACAAAACCATTTGCATTGATGATTCGTTTATTGGCCAATATAACCGCCGGCCACATCATTATATTGAGCTTGGTATCGCTTATTTTTATTCTAAAATCAATATATATAGCACCCGTATCAATATTACTTTCGATTATAATGTTGGTGCTGGAGTTATTGGTAGCTTTGTTACAAGCTTATATATTTACTTTGTTATCAGCCTTGTTTATTGGCATGGCCGTGCAGGAAGTTGAACATTAATTTATACTTACAAATAACAATTATAAAATTTAACTATTATGACACTTTCTCTTACCGCAGTTGGATTAGGAATTATTGTATTGGGAGCCGGTTTAGGAATCGGTAAACTGGCCAGTGGAGCAATGGAAGCCATGGCGCGCCAACCCGAAATCAGCTCAAAAATTCAAACTGCTATGATTATTGCCGCAGCTCTTATTGAAGGGGTGGCTTTATTTGCTATTGTGGTAGCTTTGCTCAAAGGATAAAAATTAAAAATTATGGATTTTTTATTAACACCCGATCCGGGCTTAGTTTTTTGGACAACCATCTCTTTTATAGCATTGGCGGTTCTCCTTAAAAAATATGCCTGGGCACCTATATTGGATGCACTTCAGGTGAGGAGTGAAACCATAGAACAATCGTTGCAAGCAGCCGAACGAGCCAAAGCCGAAGTTGAAAATCTGGTTAAAGTACGTCAGAAAATGATGGATGAAGCCCGAAACGAACGCGATGAGCTTTTAAAGGAAACACGCCAGCTAAAAGATAAAATTTTGGTTGAAGCACGCACAGGTGCAACCCGCGAATCGGATAAAATTATCAATTTGGCTCGCATACAAATACAGGCCGAAAAAAATGCAGCCATAAAAGAATTGAAAAAGCAGGTGGCCGAATTATCCATTGATATCGCCGGACTTTTAATTCAATCCGAACTAAAAGAAGATAAAAAGCAAAAAGCCATTATTGATAAGTACCTCGAAAATGTAAACTTTAATTAATGAATACCAGTTTAATTTCAGTTCGATATGCAAAGGCCTTATTCCTTTTAAGTAAAGACAAAGGAGTGGTGGAACAGGTATATACCGATATGGCGGTTTTATTGGATTATTGTAACAACGTGGATGAGTTCAATGAGCTTTTGAACAGCCCAGTGATAAAACCCGGAAAAAAGAAAAAAGCTTTAAAAAGCATTTTCGACAACCGTGTTAATCCTTTGACCTTGAATTTTTTAACTATCATGGTCAATAACAAGCGCGAATCCTTGCTGGCATCTATTGCCCGAAACGTTATTGATTTTTATAAGGAAGAAAAAAAAATAAAATCGGTAGCTTTATATACAGCAGTTCCGTTGGAAGACGCACATCTTTTAAGTATAAAAGATTTATTGCAAAAAGAGTTGGACGCTAAAATAGATATGACTGTGAGGGTAAGAGACAACCTGATTGGTGGATTTATTTTGATGGTGGATGGCAAAATGATTGACGCCACCATAGCCAACAAACTAAAGGAGCTGAAAAAGAAACTGTTGAGTTAAATACTATCGGTTAAAATTGTACGAATGGAAAATATTAGACCTGCCGAGGTTTCGGAACTATTAAAAAAACAAATACTAGGTTTTACCGCAGAAAGTAACCTCCAAGAGGTGGGTACGGTTTTACAGGTTGGCGATGGTATTGCCCGAATTTACGGACTCAACAATGTGAGAGCTAACGAGTTGGTGGAGTTTGAATCTTGTAAAGGAATAGTTCTTAACCTTGAACAAGATAATGTGGGAGTGGTGCTTTTAGGGGCAACCAGCGAAATTAAGGAAGGAGATATTGTTAAGCGTACCGGCACCATAGCCTCGGTAAAAGTGGGCGAAGGTATGCTGGGTCGTGTGATAAACACCAACGGTGAACCTATCGACGGTAAAGGAAGCATTGACGGCGAGCTGTTCGAGTTTCCGCTCGAACGAAAAGCACCTGGAGTAATATATCGACAACCCGTGCAGGAACCTCTTCAAACCGGAATCAAGTCAATCGATTCTATGATTCCCATTGGTCGTGGCCAACGTGAGCTCATCATTGGTGATCGACAAACGGGTAAAACTGCCATTGCCATTGATACCATTATCAACCAACGCGAAAACTTCGAAAACGGAAAGCCTGTTTATTGCATTTATGTGGCCATAGGACAAAAAAGTTCTACAGTTGCACAAATTGTAAAGACACTTGAAAAACATGGCGCCATGCAATATACTACCGTGGTGGCATCCAGTGCAGCCGATCCTGCAGCCATGCAATTTTATGCTCCTTTTACCGGCACTGCTCTTGGAGAGTTTTTTAGAGATACTGGGCGGGCTGCACTTATTATTTTCGATGATCTAAGCAAACAAGCTGTATCTTATCGTGAGGTGTCGCTATTATTGCGACGACCACCGGGTCGCGAGGCCTATCCAGGCGATGTGTTTTATCTTCACTCCCGCTTGTTAGAGCGTGCAGCAAAAATTATTGAGTCGGACGAAATTGCTGCTCAAATGAACGATTTACCCGAGTGTATCAAGCATAAAGTAAAAGGTGGAGGTTCGCTAACTGCATTACCCATTATCGAAACACAGGCAGGCGACGTTTCTGCCTATATTCCAACCAACGTTATTTCCATCACCGATGGGCAAATTTTCCTCGAAGGTAATTTGTTCAACGCGGGTATTCGTCCAGCTATTAACGTGGGTATTTCTGTATCACGTGTAGGTGGTAACGCTCAAATAAAGTCGATGAAAAAGGTTGCAGGAACCTTGAAGCTCGACCAAGCACAGTATCGTGAGTTGGAGGCTTTCTCGAAGTTTGGCTCCGATTTAGACCCAGCCACAAAAGCCGTATTGGACAGAGGGCGTAAAAACGTGGAACTGCTAAAGCAAGCGCAGTATTCGCCTGTTAGCGTGGCTCATCAAGTAGCTCTTATTTACTGTGGTACCCAAGGATTATTGGCTGATGTGCCACTTGATAAGATAAAAGAGTTTGAGCAAAGCTATATTGACGATCTGGAAATGTCACATAAAGAAGTAATTAAAGCATTGGGTAACGGTATTTATACAGATACGGAAACCGAGGTACTTACAAAAGTGGCTGCCGATGTGGCACGCAGATTTAAACCGGTTGAAGAACAATAACAAGCAGTAGCCCATGGCCAACTTAAAAGATATACGAACCCGCATAGAATCGGTTAAGACCACCCGGCAGGTAACTAGTGCCATGAAAATGGTATCGGCTGCCAAATTAAAACGGGCACAGGATCATATCGTAAGGTTCAGACCCTACGCCGACAAGCTAAACGGTATTGTTTATCATCTGTTAAATACGCTGGACGAGGACATCACTATTGATTTAGCCCAAAATAGAGAGGTTGACCGTATTCTTGTAGTCGTGATTACTAGTAACCGGGGGTTGTGCGGTGCATTTAATTCGCACGTTGTTAAGGAGGTAAACCGTTTGGTAAAAGAGCAATATTCTACACATTTAAAAAACAATTTTATCGATTTTATGGCTATCGGTAAGAAGGGCGAAAAGATTTTAAAGTCCACTGGTATTATATGTACATCAGAGCATAACGAAATATACAGTGAGCCTACTTTTGGCAATGTGGAAGTGGTATCGGATAAGATTCTAAATGATTTTTTAAATAAAAAATACGATAAGGTTTTATTGGTTTATAATGAGTTTGTAAATGCTGGTCAACAAAAGGTAAATATCGAACAGCTTTTACCGCTGGAGCTTCCGGAGAAAGATTCCTTGGTTCAATCAAATTATATTTACGAGCCCAACCCAAAAACCATTATCCAAGAACTAATTCCAAAAGCGCTGAAGACCATGTTTTACCGGACGATTCTGGATTCGATAGCTGCCGAACATGGTGCTCGGATGACCTCCATGCACAAAGCAACGGATAATGCAACAGATATGTTGGGTGAGTTAAAATTGAGTTATAACAAAGCCCGCCAAAGTGCCATCACCAACGAAATCCTTGAGATTGTTGGTGGAGCCGAGGCGCTTTCGAAATAAGTATAGCAATTTTTATTTCCAAGAACCTTGCACCAAGTAAATTCATGCAAGCTTATTGCTACTATAATTTAGATGGGTAGTATATTTTTACGGTTGGTGGTTTTCATCAACCTTTTTTGTGTAATTTTTTAAGGTTATGAGAATAGAAAACGACATTAAGTTAGGGTTTAAAGACGTTATGTTCCGCCCTAAACGCTCTACATTAAAAAGTAGATCGGAAGTGAGTTTGGAGCGCACGTTTAAATTTTTACACAGTACCACCACCTGGACAGGCGTTCCGATTATGGCAGCCAATATGGATACAGTGGGAACCTTTGAAATGGCAAAGGCTCTAAGCGAAAAACAGGTGTTTACCACCGTACACAAACATTATACCACAGCACAATGGGATGCTTTTATGAAGGAAGCTCCCATTGGAATTGAAAATTATATTGCCGTAAGCACTGGTACCGGTAGCGACGACTTGGAAAGACTTGGCGCTATAATAGGAGCACATAAACAATTGAAGTTTATTTGTATTGATGTGGCCAATGGGTACTCGCAGCATTTTGTGAGTTTTGTAAAGAAAACCCGTAAACAATTTGCCGATAAAATAATTATTGCGGGTAATGTGGTTACTGGCGAAATGGTAGAAGAGCTATTGTTGGGTGGTGCCGATATTGTTAAGGTTGGTATTGGACCTGGTTCGGTTTGTACAACACGCGTAAAAACAGGCGTGGGCTACCCGCAGTTGTCGGCAATTATTGAGTGTGCCGATGCAGCACATGGACTTGGAGGATTAATAATAAGCGATGGTGGTTGCTCCGTTCCGGGTGATGTATCCAAAGCCTTTGGTGCAGGTGCCGACTTTGTAATGCTGGGCGGCATGTTGGCCGGGCACGACCAAAGCGGCGGCCAAACCATAACTAAGGATGGAAAACAATACAAACAGTTTTATGGCATGAGCTCCATAACCGCTATGGAGAAGCATGTGGGCGGTGTGGCCGAATACCGATCCAGTGAGGGGAAATCGGTGCATGTGCCTTATCGCGGGTCGGTGCATAATACCATAAACGATATTTTGGGAGGCGTGCGCAGCACTTGTACCTATGTGGGTGCTCATCAACTTAAAGAACTCTCGAAACGAACTACCTTTATTAGGGTTTCCGAGCAGGAAAATAGAGTTTATAATGAATAAATTTCAGCGGTAAAGTTTCACGCAGATGTACGCAGATTAAAAAACCGCAGAGTATCGCAGATTAAAAAGTGTTATTTGTAAAAGCAAGACTTCAAATAAGCATCTAATATTCCCCATAAACTTCCGCGAAAATCAGCGTGAAATATGTACCACAAGACACTTCAGCGTTTTGTAAAAACAAAAAGCCCCGACAGATTTTATCCTGCCGGGGCACATTATTGTCATTATTTTTTAACCTTACTCTTTACTTTCCTTGGTAAACTTGTTTCGAGCCCTCACAGCTACCAAAAACATAACAGGTGACATAATAAGTGTTAAAACCGTTGAAGTAGTCAAACCAAATATCACGGTCCATGCCATAGGCGACCAGAAATCGGCATTATCGCCACCAAAGTACACGTGTGGGTTAAGATCGTTTAATAGACCATAAAAATCGAAGTTAAAACCTATGGCCAGTGGAACTAATCCAAGCACAGTGGTAATGGCAGTTAGCAAAACTGGTCGAAGCCTGGTTTTACCGCCCAATATGATGCACTCAATTTCATCGAGTAACGATAACCTTCCGTGCTCCCCAAGTCCTTGCTCCTCCTTCATTTGATTCCGCAAAATATCGATGTAATCAATTAAAACGATGCCATTATTTACCACAATTCCGGCCAAGGAAACGATACCCACACCAGTCATTAATATCACAAAGTCCATCCTAAAGGTGCCCAAACCCATAAACACACCGATGGTACTTAGCAAAACGGTACCAAGTATAATCAATGGCTTAATAGCCGAGTTAAACTGTGTTATTAATATCATCGAAATTAGCGCAATGGCAAGCAGTAGAGCTCCAACCAGAAAATCAGATGTTTCATTTTGCTGTTCCTGTTCACCGGTCATTTGCCATTTATATCCAATTGGCATTTTATAATCGCGAAGTATTTCTTTAATACGGCTGTTTATGACATTGGCATTATATCCGGCATTAACATTTGAGTACACCGTAATAACCCGGGAGTTATCGATACGATTAATTTGCTCATAAGTAGATGAATACTTATAATCAGCCACCGACGAAATCGGAATATAATAGGGCGTACCGTCGTGTTCTATTCGCATTTTTAGGTTGAGAAGCTGTGAGGTATTGTTGCGATATTTTTTATCCAAACGCACCATTATATCATACTCATCTTCCTTTTCTTTATATTTATCCACATTGCTACCAAAAACCGCTGTACGTATTGTACTGGCAATCATTTGAGTTGATAAGCCAAAGCGACGCGCTTTTTCGCGATCTATCTGTAACACCATCTCTGGTTTGTTGGGATTAATGTCCATTTGCAGTTCTTCGATACCAGGAATCTTATCATCATGTATTTCACGCACCATATCTTGCGCTGTGGTGATAAGCTTCTCGAAATCATTGCCCGAAATTTCAATATTGATAGGCTTACCAACCGGAGGACCATTATCCTCTTTTTCCACAAATATTTTAGCCCCCACAAAGCCCTCAAACGAATCGGATATTTCCTTCATCACTTCCGCCGTACTCACTCCGTCGCGGTCAATGTATTCGACAAAAGTAATGGTAGTGAGCGATTTGTTGGGCGAGCGATCTCCCTCGAACATCCCACCCTTGCCGGCTCCAATAGTTATACCTACCGACTTAATAATATGCTCATATTTATCAAGGGTCTCGTAAATCTTATCTTCTACCTTGTGGGTAAGCGTATCTGTAATTTCCAAATCGGTGCCCAAGGGTAACTCGGCCGTAACGTAAATAGTTTTGGGCTCATTTTCCGGGAAAAATATCACATTGGGATTCATAGCCCCAAAAAACATAATAGAAAAAACAAACAATAGAACCGACGATACCAGCAGCAGCACCGAGGTTTTATTACCGAGCGCTTTGCGCAAAGTTTTTTCATACATGTTTTCCATCATGGGTATACCCTTTTCTTGGAACCATATCGCAAAGGGTTTAATCAAAAGCATATTTGTAACCGTGATAAGTAAAGGTATAATTAATAAATTACCCCAAAGTATAGACCCAAATAGATAAAATAGCACACCTATCAAAGCTATTATTCCTAAAATTGTTAATATCCTCTTACGGTTGCTTGTGGCTCTTATGTCGTCAACCTTCATAAAGGCGGCGGCAAAAACCGGATTTAATACCAAAGCCACAAAAAGCGACGAAGATAAAACGATGATCAGGGTGATGGGCATATATCCCATAAAATCGCCCACAATACCTGGCCAAAATAGTAAGGGTATAAAAGCTGCCAAAGTGGTTGCTGTAGAGGATATAATGGGAATGGCAATTTCGCTTACACCTTTTTTTATCGCGTCTATCTTGCCCATGCCGCCCTCGTGCAGCCGGTACACATTTTCAACCACCACAATGGCATTATCCACAAGCATACCTAGGGCAAGCAGTAAACCAAACAAAATCATGGTGTTAATGGTGTAGCCAAATTGCGACAATAACCAAAATGAAATAAACATGGACATGGGGATAGCCAGTCCCGCAAAAAATGCGTTACGTATTCCCATAAAAATGTACAGAACCAATATTACCAATAACATACCCATGATAATACTGTTCTCCAGGTTGCTAATCTGGTCTTTTATACTGGTACTCTGATCGTCGGTAACAACAATATTAATGTCCTTGGGCAATAAACCGTCGGCTTGTTTTTCTTTTATTATCTTATAAATCTCGTCGGTAGCTTCCAATAGATTTTCGCCACTACGTTTTACTATGGATAGCTTAATCACGGGTTTGCGATTCAAAACCGAGATAGATGTTTTTTCCTCAAAGCCATCTACCACCTCTGCTACGTCCCTCAGGTATCTTATATGACCCTCTTTAGCGCTCACAATGGTATTTTCTATCTCCTCCATGGATTTATAATCGGCTTGGGTGGTGATGGATCTCCTGGTGCCGTCAATGCGCAGTTCACCGGAACCTATATTTACATTTTCGGCCATTAAGGCTTGCTCCACATCAAAAAAGGTAAGGTCCATGGCTTCCAACCGGAATGGATCTACGTTTATCTGTATTTCCCGTTCGTCAACGCCAATGATGTCGGCCTTACGAACCGACCGCAACGCTTCAAATTCATCTTGCAATTCTTCTGCAAACTTTTTCAGCTCGTAGATGGAGTAATCGCCTGACAGGTTAATGTTGAGAATGGGAAATTCGTTAAAATCCACATCATCAACAACAGGCTCCTGTTCCAGATCGTCAGGCAACTCCGATTTGGCTTTGTCAACCTGATCCTTAACATCTTGAAGGGCTTGTTTTACCTCAACATCCGTGTTGAACTCAATGGCAATTAAACTATAATCCTGGTATGAGGATGACGACATCTTTTTTACGCCGTTCAGTCCTTTCAACTCCTTTTCGATGGGTCGTGTTATCAGGTTTTCCATATCTGCTGGGCTATTACCCGGATGCAGCGTGCGAACCATGATAAACGGTACCACAATCTCCGGAAAGAGTTCACGATCCATGCTTTGGTAGGACATGATGCCTGCCACAAACAAAAAGAACGTCAACAGATATATGGTGTTTTTGTTTTTTAAAGCGATAAAAGTGGGTTTAAACTTTTTGTAATCCCTGTCTTCGACCTTTACAACCTTTTCATTTTCGTTGGTCATCAGTGTATTTCTTACAAATTAATAATCTTAATTTCGGTACCGTTTACAATCTGGTTATATCCTTTAGTAACAATAGCATCGCCATCCTTCAATCCTTCGGAAATGATGGATTTGTTATTGGTATTAAAAACTGATTTTATATATTGTTTTTTGGCGTAGGTTTTACCATCCCTTTGTTCGGTAACAAATAAAAATTCGCCCTCAAAATCCTTTTTTACCAATATGGAAGGTACAATCAATAAACTGTCGGCAGTATATACCTTAAGTTTCACCACCGAAATTAAGTTGGGTTTGATATTCCGTTCTGGATTTTTTAAGTTAATGCGTACCCTAAAGGTTCGGGATATGTCGTTGAGGACAGTTGAGGAGCGAAAAATAGTAGCATCCACCGTTTTTTCTAATGCCGGAAAAAATACGGTGGTGGAGTCGCCATCTTTTATCATTCCCACAAAACGTTCGCCTACTTCGGCATCTACATACACTTCGTCGATATTAACCACACGGGCAAAAGGTGCAGTGGGACTGGCTATTTCTCCTATTTTTTGGAATATCTCGTCCACAACACCATTTATTTGTGATTTAACGGTTGACATAGCCATTTGTGCCTGCAAAGCATTTAGGCTTTGTTGTTGCGTTTCGTATTGTGTTTTGTCCTGCAGATATTCAATCTCGGATCCAATATTCTGATCCCAAAGTTTTTTACGACGTTCAAAAGTAGTTGTGGCTAATTGAAGACTCGCCTTAGCTTGCGCAATTTGGCTATCGATGGCATCGTTGTTTAAATGAGCCAATACCTGGCCTTTGCTCACCCTGTCGCCCTCTTTTACAACAATGCGAGTTATTTTCCCTGCCCCTTCCGGGCTAACCATCGTATTTTCATCGGCTCTTACCTTGCCGGTGACTTCAACAAAATGGTTGTAGGTTTCTGGTCTAACTATTTCTGTACCCACATTCACCGTATTACCCGATGTACCGTCTTCCTTTTCTATTTCTTCCTCAAGCGAGGAGATTTCATTTTTCAGATCGCTTAGCTGCTTTTTATAATCCGTCAGTTGTTCTTTTTTATTCTCACCATTTCCACAGCTTGTTGCCGATAGAACTAACATAGCTAGTGTGGATGTTTTAATTATTTTATTTATAAAATGTTTCATGATGTAATCAGATTGTATAAGTTATAATTGGGCAGTTGCTTTTTTAAAGTTTAAATACATATTAAAATAATTGGTCGATGCGGATCGGAGAGTGATAATAGCTTCTACCATCTTATTTTCGTTTTGCGAAAGTTCCAGGCTCGATGCCATACCGTTTTTGAATTTAAGTAAACCCTTATCGTAAATTCGTGTGGCTATTTCAAGAGCTTCTTGGGCATTGTTATATTGCGCATTGCCATTTGCCAAATTGGTTTTAGCAATCAATAAATCTCTTTCGAGACTTTGCTCCAACATTAGTTTATCGACATTGAGTTTAGTTAGCGTCAGTTTTTTTTGTTTTAATTGCGCCGACCGCTGACCACTCGAAAAGATGGGCACACTCAACGTCAATCCAACAACCGCCCCATTCGTATTGACAAGGTTGCTTAAATCGTCACCCAACATAACATAATCGTAACTGGCAAAAGCACTTAATCGGGGCAGTGCCTGAGCTTTCTGGTTTTTTATATCCAAACGCTGAATATCTGTTTGTGTGAGCAAGCTTCTGTAATCAATATGGCTTTGCAAATCCATGTCGGCAGAAGGGTTGAGAGTAACAATGGACAAAAGCTCGTCGATATTATCACTAATTTTGAGCGGTTTATCAATATCGTATCCCATCGAGAACTTTAAAATAGCCATAGTAACTGTTTGCTGCCTTTTGGCTTCGAGGTATAAACGATTCGATTCGTTTACCATCAGCTTTATCTGATCCACGTCAGTATCATCCTTCAGTCCGTTATCAAAATATGCCTTAGTTTCATCATAGGTTTGCTGGTTGGTCTCCATACTTTTTTTAAAGTCACGGATATTCTCATCGGCTATAGAAGCTAAAAAATACACCTCGGCAACGGCTTGTTTTATTTCGATGTGGGTTTTTTCTTTTGCGTTTTGCGATAACTGCACATAAACCTTGCTGGCCTGTAAACCAACCAAATACGAACCATCGAACAAAAGCTGGTCTACCCTACCACCAATGCTGCTATTATAATCACTTCCCAGTTTAAAGCGTTGGGGTCCGTTACCAAAATCCGCCACAATTTCCTGTAACAACAGATTTTTATTAAATGAAGCATTTCCGGCTATTTGCGGAAGTCCAATGGCAATTGTTTCGTTTACTTTTTTACGTGCAATCTCAATATCATGCTCTGCATTGATACTTTGGTAACCAAACTCGGTGGCATAGGCCATAGCTTGGTTTAAAGTAACTTCGAGCGTGTCCTGTTGGGCATAATTGGGTGAGCATAAGCACAAAGCAAGTGACACCAGTAGTAGCTTAATTTTTGTATTCATGTGTTTCTGATTAATTATTACTAAAGAAGTTTTTCCTTGAAAAGTTCATTGAATAAGTGGCGTCCCTTTTCGGAGCAGATACCATTCATATGGTAAATGAAAAATTGATCCGAGTAATTTTTTGAGGTCAAATCGCTTTCAGTAAACGCCTCAATTTCGGGATTGAGCATGGCCGAGAAGAGCATAATGGAAAGCTTACACATAAACTCCACATCAATATCCTCGCGCAATAAACCCTGCTTTTGTCCTTCCATGATAAATTTTTCGGTAGTGCGGCTGATAAAATCCGATTTATACGAGCGAAAGTCGTTAAATATGTTGGGGTAAAATTTTTTTAAATCATAGATAAAAGATGGTTTTAATGTACGGTAGGTTTCTATATATTTTTTTCTTTGCTCAATTTCTTTCTCAATCACGTTTAAATCTGATTGATTGTAATCGTCAATAATGCTTGCCATAGCACCCTTAATATTTTCCATGGTTTTTTTAACAAGCTCGGTTTTATCCGAATAAACCTGATAAAGGGTTTTTTTGGAGATGCCTAATTGGGTCGCTATATCGTCCATGCTAACGCTTTTAATGCCATATTGCAAAAAAAGTGGCGTTATTTTATCTATATATGGATCCATTTCCTTCATGATGGCAAAAGTAATAAACAATTATCAAAAGGAAACTATTTGTATGTTAAAAGTTTTTAAAGTTTTTGCTTTGGAAGAAGATTAAAGTACTGAAAACAAAAAAAGCACCTAATAAATAGATGCTAATTTTTTCAATACGCCCGGTTAGCAATTGATTAGATGACCATTAAAACAATAATAGTGAGAAGTACCATGACTTGAAGTGCAAGAAATCGAACGGGAATGTCGATATTCTTGAGGTTAAGAAACCTGGAATCGAGTAGCTTTTTCATGAATTATTTAATTTTATAATGAGTTTCTAATGCTTAGACTGATATTTTTATGAAAGGTTGCGCCAAAAGCAAAAAAATATTAATTCATAATCATTCTAAGTTGCATTGGGGATAAAATAAAAGGGATTGATAATTTTTTATAAAAAAAGACGCTAGCCTCTTTTATTTATCTTTATTATTACCTTTATTTGTGAAAACGAAATTTTATCGTGTATAGTATTCAAAACATATCATTTTCTCCTAAAGCAAAGAGCAACTTCTCAGCCTCTTTTGAAAACCATTTTTTTGTGGTAATAGATATGATGTGCCGAATGATGATGACCATTTAGTGTCGCGGCGCGTTGTATGTGAATAATAACTAACAATAACTTCTCATTATAATGCGCCAGGCATAATTGGGCGAAGTTTAACCTGAACTATTCATAAATTTTAGAAAGTATGAATAAAGTTAAGGTTAACCCCGACATAGCTGAACTTTAATTTTTGAAAAAAATTATTAGTGAAACTTAGTCGCTACCGGAGGTAGAAATAATTCTTGAATTATTTGGGCTAAAATAGTTTTTTATTCATTTAATATTTATATACCATGGCTCAATTAAAATTTGAAACACTTCAGTTGCACGCTGGTCATCAAGTAGATGCCGAAACAAATTCGCGAGCAGTACCACTTTACCAAACCACATCGTTCGTATTTAACGACGCCAAACATGCCGCCAACCTATTTGGGTTAAAGGAGTTCGGGAATATTTACACCCGAATCATGAACCCTACCACGGATGTTTTCGAAAAAAGAATAGCTGCCTTAGAAGGTGGGGTTGCCGCGCTGGCGGTTGCTTCGGGATTGGCCGCACAGTTTATTGCACTCAATAATATATTGCAGGCAGGCGATAACTTTGTTTCAACCTCTAACTTGTATGGTGGAACCTATAATCAGTTTAAGGTGCAGTTTAAACGCCTGGGGATAGAAGTACATTTAGTGGAAAGTGATAAACCTGAAGATTACGAGGCGCGTATCGATGAAAACACCAAAGCCCTTTACGTGGAGACCATTGGAAACCCTCGTTTTAATATTCCGGATTTTGAGAAGTTAGGCGAAATTGCCAAAAAGCACGGAATACCCTTGATTGTAGATAATACCTTTGGTGCCGGCGGATACCTTTTCCGTCCGTTGGAGCATGGTGCCAATATTGTAGTGGAGTCAGCTACCAAATGGATAGGCGGACATGGAACATCTATTGGCGGCGTTATCATTGATGGCGGTAACTTTAATTGGGGCAATGGTAAGTTTCCATCACTAACAGAACCCAGCGAAGGCTATCATGGGCTAAAATTTTGGGAAGTTTTTGGCGAGGGAAGCCCCTTCGGAAATATTGCCTTTATCATACGTTGTCGCGTAGAGGGACTTCGCGATTTTGGACCTGCAATTAGCCCCTTTAACTCATTCCTTTTAATTCAGGGCTTGGAAACTTTGTCGTTAAGACTGGACCGTACGGTAGAGAATGCACTTAAAGTGGCTACATGGTTAGAGAATCATCCGGAAGTGGAGAAGGTGAACTACCCTGGATTGACAAGTTCACCGTATCACCAATTGGCCAAAAAATATTTGAAGCGTGGCTTTGGCGGTGTAATGACTTTTAAAGTAAAAGGCGGTAACGAACGTGCCGACAAGTTTATTGAATCATTGGGACTGATTAGTCACCTGGCCAATGTGGGCGATGCCAAAACATTGATTATCAATCCTGCAACTACAACCCACGAACAATTATCGCCGGAAGCCCAAAAAGCAGCTGGTGTTGAGCCGGGTTTGCTTCGCCTTTCGGTGGGAATTGAGCATATTGACGATATTATTGACGATTTAAAAGAAGGTTTTAAGAATTCCTAAAGTAGTATATTTGTCCATTGAAGCGATTGTCGCTTCAATGGCTTATTTATTCAGACTAAAAAATGAAGAAGAAATTGAAAATTGGCTTGGTGGGCTTTGGCGTGGTGGGTCAAGGTTTAATTGATGTGCTCAAAGAAAGTCCTGCTCTGGATGCTGAGGTTATTAAGATATGTGTTAAGAACAAAAAGGAGCGAACTTTGCCCGAAAGTATATTTTGCTATTCGGCAGATGAGCTGATTAACGACGACAATATCAATTTGATTGTAGAGTTAATTTCAGACTCCCAAGAGGCATATCGCATAGTTACGTCTGCATTGAAAAAAGGTAAAAATGTGGTGTCGGCCAATAAAAAAATGATTGCCGAAAATTTGGCGGAGTTAATCCAACTTCAGGAACAATACGGTGTCTCATTGCTTTATGAGGCATCTGCTTGCGGCAGTATCCCGGTAATTCGGAATCTTGAGGAGTATTACGATAATGATTTATTGCTCTCGGTTACCGGTATTCTCAACGGCTCATCAAATTATATCCTCTCCAAAATTTTTGACCACAATAAAGGTTATAACGAATCACTAAAAGAAGCGCAGGACTTGGGCTTTGCCGAGGCTGATCCTAGTTTTGATGTGGATGGTTTCGATTCGCTGTTCAAGCTGGTTATTTTAACGGTACATAGTTTCGGAACTATCGTTAACCCAAAGGATGTGCTGAATTATGGCATTTCTAATATCTCGGATTTTGATATTCAATATGCCAAAGAAAAAGGATACAAGATAAAGCTGGTTGGGCAGGTCGAAAAACTCGAGCAAAATAAAATATCACTTTTTGTTTTGCCCCGCTTAGTGCGAAAAGACAAGTATATTTATAGTGTCGAAGACGAATTTAACGGGGTGGTAATTAAGGGTTTGGCCTACGACAAGCAATTTATGTTTGGCAAGGGAGCAGGAGCACATCCAACCGGATCGGCCGTACTATCTGACATTACAGCCACCGGAAACGATTATAAATACGAGTACAAAAAGAAGAATAACTACCGGGATTTTTTTTACGAGCAAAGCGGTGAATTGGAAATATATCTTCGTTATAAAAGCAAGGAAGATTTGGCACATTTTAACTTTATAAGTATATCTGAGGAATATACCGGTTCAAAGTACAATTATAAAATAGGTCTAATTAAACTAAAAGATTTAATTACGATTAAAGACAAACTGCGCCAGATGGATATTTTTATTGCAGTAACGCGCAAAACGTTAAACTATTAAATAATAATACCACTGAGGCACTAAGAGCACTAAGATTTTTTTAAAATGTTTCTTTGTGTTCTTAGTGCCTCTGTGGTTATATTTGTTTCTTAAATCACCTTTTTAGTTTCGTACAGTGCTTTAGAAACATTCATGGCATAACTACCTATGTTTTTGCACTCCTGAAGAATATCTGAAAAAGCAGTGCCTTCGTTATGGTCATAATCGCTGTTTTTTAAATTTTCTTTATCCTCATCTTTTAACTGAAGGTAAAATTGGGTTATTTGTTGGGTTTTCTTATCAGCCTTAGCAACATCCACCTTTTTCTCCTTCACATTTAAGTTTTCCCACATCACGGTAAGTGCCTCCTCAACCAAATTGAACATTAAATTTAGTTTTTTCATCATCGCAGGCGAAAAATTAATCCCATTTTTCTGCATTCTATTGATGGTGCGGGTAAGGGTAAAGCTGGCATCACCAATATGTTCGAGTTCACCTACCAATTTAAGCATGGCTCTAATGCTGTTTCGGCTTTGATCGCTCAGTTTGCCTTGCGATACTTTTGCCAAGTAACCGGCCACCTCATCCTCCACATCGTCGCTGACAGAGTTATATTTTTCGATAGCCGAATACATCTTTTTAAATCGCTTAT
Organism: Saccharicrinis sp.; assembly: GCA_024635555.1. GTDB lineage: Bacteria > Bacteroidota > Bacteroidia > Bacteroidales > Marinilabiliaceae > Saccharicrinis. Next base: position 29,885 of record JAGXIO010000144.1, on the reverse strand, counting down.
CGTTGTTTTCCAATAATAGTCTACGGTTAAAACCCAGCATCTTGTTAGTATGCCTGGCAAAGGATTGCAACTCCCTTTTGGCCTGTAGAATGCACAGTTCAGCGGTAGAAAGCATTCCCGTGGTGATGTACTTTAGTTTAAATTCTTCGCCTTCCTCGCCATTATGCGGAACAAGCCAGATGATGGCACGTTTTATCGAAGGCACAAAACCTATAAATAAAAGTAGGTTGATGACATTAAAAGAAGTATGAAAGAGTGCAAGCGAAAATGGAATAAGTGCCTGTGGGTTTTTAACCGATACGGCATTTATACTGGTAATAATCCCTTCGATAAAAGCAGTATAGTAGCTGAAAATAGATAGCATCCAAATTACGCCAAACAGGTTAAAGAGCAAATGGAATCTGGCCGTCCGTTTGGAGGATATGTTACCAATAGTAGCCGCAAGGTTTGGCGTGATGGTGGTGCCCAAATTTTCGCCCAATATCATGGCCGCTCCTAATTCGTATGGAATCCAGCCCTGGTTGCACATGACGAAAGTAACAGCCAAAGTAGCACCCGATGACTGAATGATAACAGTGAGTACGCTGCCTATCAGTACGAATAGTAATACAGAAAGAAAACCAAGGTTGGTGTAATTGGATAAGAAACTTAAAATGCCGGGGTTATTATCTATATCGGGCACCGTGGCGTTGATAAAACCGAGGCTCAAAAATAAAAGCGAAAAACCTATGATAGCTTCGCCCCAAGATTTGTGCCTGTTTATCTTTGAAAAAACCAAGGGAAAACCAACTGCCATAAGTGGAAGAGCATACTCGGTAAGGTTAAACCTAAATCCAAACAGCGAAATGAGCCATCCCATAACCGTGGTGCCCACATTGGCACCCATAACTACGCCAAGGGACTCCACCAATGAAACCAAGCCTGCATTTACAAAACTTACCGCCAATAATACGGTGGCACTCGAGGATTGAATGGTGGCAGAAACCAGCAGACCGGTCAGCACTCCCAAAAATCGATTCTTGGTCATGGCTGCAAAGATGCTTCTCATCTTTATACCCGCCACTTTTTGAAAAGACTCACTCATGAGCTTCATCCCGTACAAAAAGAGCCCTACAGCACCTATTAGTTTTAATAAATCTATGAGTGAATAATCCATCGAATCGTATTAATCGTAAATTTGTTGATACAAAAATAGCAACATTTTTACATCCAATATGTTTTGCACGTTAAATGATAGTGAAATATTGAAAAAAGTAGTGTAATGAGGTGTGAGAGTACTAAATTTAAAGTTATTGTGGCAAAGATAGGAAAGGCAGAAACAATCAACCTAAAAATAAAATATGCAATTCGATTATATCATTGCGGGTTCAGGATGTTCAGGGCTAAGTCTTTTGTATAGCATACTGAAGGAGTCAAAACTGAACGGAAAAAAAATTTTGGTGCTTGATAAAGCAAAAAAAATACACAACGATCGCACTTGGTGCTACTGGGAAAAAGGAGAGGGCATATTTGAACCCATTGTGCATCATAAATGGAAAACACTGGAATTTTTGTCCACCAATTTTAAGAGACGATTCCACCTGAAAAACCATTATTATAAAATGATACGTGGCATTGATTTCTATACTTACGTCCTAAAATATGCCGAAGGGTTTGAAAATGTAACATTTAAATATGAGGATATTGAAAAAATCGAAAGCGAAAATGGATATGCCTTTGTGCAAACAAATCATTCTAGATACAGTGCGCAATACGTTTTCAATTCAACCGGCTTGTTCCACCCAAAAATGGATATTAAAAATTCGTTATTGCAACATTTTGAAGGTTGGGTAATAAAAACTAAAGATGATGTTTTTGACAGGAGCGTGGGCACTTTAATGGATTTTACCCTAAACCAAAAAAATGGCGCTACGTTTATGTACGTTTTACCGACCAAACCAAACGAAGCTCTGGTAGAATATACCTTGTTTAGCCCCGAACTATTGCCAAAAGAAGCCTATAAAACAGCTTTGGAAAATTATATAAAGAATGATTTAAAAATTGAAAACTACGAAATACAGCATACCGAATTTGGTGTTATCCCGATGACTCAAGCAAAATTTTCGCGCAAGCCAAAACGAGCAAGTAAAGTCATAAATATGGGCACTGCCGGAGGATTTACAAAAGCCAGCAGCGGATATACCTTTCAGTTTATTCAAAAAAATACTATTGCCATTGTCGATGCACTTAAAAATAATAAGCAGCCCGCTAAAAGACTCACTTTTCGCGATGAAATGTACCAATGGTACGACCGCACTTTGTTAGAGGTAATTCTATCAGGCAAAATGAGCGGTAAGGATATATTTTCCATTCTCTTCAAAAAAGTATCTCCCGAACGCATTTTAGTGTTTTTAGGCAATGAGAGCAGTATTTTTGATGATCTGATCATAATGACTAGTCTGCCAGTTATGCCGTTTTTAATTGCTGGCTTTAAGCAGTTGGGGCTTAAAAAAGATAAACAGGTATAAAGAATTTCGCTTTACATTTACACTAAAATTAATTGATCACCTTTCGATTCGACTGAAAATAATGAAAAAAATAATCCCTCTATTCGCATTATTGCAAATTACTTTTGCACTCATAGCGCAAGATTTTAACTACCTGCCTGTAAGGCCAACACATCAAATAGTTAAACATACCTATTATACCCTTTCAAACGATGTAAAGCTTGAACAACCCGAATGGGTTGCATACGTATTGAAACCCGAAATGCTACACAAAGTAGTCAAACGTAAAGACACCTTTCGACCTGACCCAGCCGTTAAAACAGAAACAGCCGATTATAACGATTATAAATCGGCCAAAATTTACGATTCATCTGCGGTAAAAAAACGGTATTCTTTGATGAGCCCTTGGAGTACCTGTTTGGTTTTATCCTGCAAAACTTGTTGGGTTGCAGGATCGGGTTTAGGTTTGTTTGACAGGGTGAGTTCCACATCGGCTCTTTCCGTAAAATCTGACATGTTAATGAGGTGTCGCAATGTGTTGCCATCCTGATCTTTTATGAGTACCGACTGCCCATTCCTGCTTTGGTGGATATTTCAAGGTTAAAAGCTTTTAAGACATCCATATATTCCTGTTTGGAGGAAATATTCGAGCGGTTAAGCAAGGTGAACCACTCCTGGACGGATTCCATCAAGTTGACGCTTTTTGTATTGGGGATCAGGTTGATGACTTCGTTTTTCTTTTGGACGGTATCCAAGCCGTATTTTTGTTGCAGTTCCTTTACGAACTGGTCTATTTTTCTTTTTCGTTGCTGTCGTTTATTTTTTGTGGGTGTGCACATCTATCCGGGTGGACACGATATGGAAGTGGGTACGCTCTACGTCTTTGTGCTTATAGACAAAATAAGGTTGGTGGCCATAGCCCATCCGTTTCATCAAAGCATCCATCTCTTTCCGCAGGACACGTCCCACTTTATGCCATTGTAAACCGGGAGCAGGTTGTCCGCTACTCGGTCGAGCATGTTGAAGATTGTTCCTTCGCTCAGGGATATGTGACAGATGCACTCCAGCTACTCGGGTATCCGCCAGAAGGGGATGTACTGCCTTGTACTGAGGTAAGACACGGCTGTTCTTAACGTTTTTTAGCTGGTTAACCTCTTCTTTCAAAACACGAATCTACTTATGCATCTCTCCGATCAGTTGATCTACTTTCCCGGAAAATTCGACGAATGGATAAATTAATGACGCTCTCCTTTTTGAGAGGTTCCAAGGTCTCACGCTTTATCATTCGACAAAGTTGACACAAACACCATGTTACTTCCTAATTATTAGGGCTTAGATTATCTACTCACAGCCCGAACTTATCCACAATGTGTACAATAATCTATGTTTCTGAAATCCAGACCGCAATAATCGGGCAGAGCAATTCGGAATTTCTCCGCACAACTAACAAGCAAAGTATATGACCTTAATTATTGACAGTAGGTACTTGCTGAGTAGTTACAATTGTCAATGAATAATAGAAGTTAAATCTATCCATTTTGCCTGAAAGCTAGCACTATCGACTACCTCAGTAAAAAAGAGTTTTTTTTCATCTCTGCTAAATGACGGATTAACATGTACAGGTCCTGGTTTGTTCCATGTCCGCTTTCCATAAAAATTCTTGGTTACAATTAAAACAGGGGTATAGAGATACTTTTTGTATAATCGTAGCTCTACCGAATCCTCCTGATACCAATTTTCTGAAGCATACCACATTTTATCTGGAGAGATTCCAATATGATTACCAAATGCCGATAGCTTCTCGATACATCGAATAGGTTCTAATTCGAAACGATACAATCCTCCACCCTCTTTTTCGAATCCTTTCATCTGAAATTCTCCATTTTGTAATGGACCGTTTTTACTATCACCACAAAATCCAGTTATAGTCTTGTTATCGTACCATCCAAAATGCAAAGGTTGCTCTCCAAAATAAATCGGATTGCTTCCATCTGTATTTATTATAACTGTAGTCGTCTGTGAACCTCCGCCATTAAGCATTTCACCTTCTCGACGGACATCAAGTCTCATAGCTACTCTTTTGCCATTTGGGCTATAAGTAGCGTGTAATAATTTCCAATATTTTGTATCCCTACCTTCACTTACTTTTTTTTCGACTAATGAGGCATAAATTGAAGGGTCACATATAAATTTTTCCGTGTGGCTCTTTGCATCGACTTCATACAGTCCCCATTTATTAAATAGAGGATGCATTGCAGTAATTAATATTTTGCCATTAATAGATTCATGCCCAAGTCGTCCGTGGATGCTGCTTGTCCATTTTTTTTTAGTGTAAATATTAATTATACTGACTCTATCATAATAACCTTTCTTCAAATACTCATACTCATCAAGATTAATTGGACTAAGTTCTCCATCTTGATAAGCCAAAGTCTCATTATCTACCCATAAACCCATTACACCATCGTGGATATTTGCATTGGGGACTTCCATTATCTCTTTATATGATCCTTTCATTGTATCATATAAAGTAATTATTCCCACAACTTGTTTATTTATGGTTGGGATTTCTTTGTAACGTGTGAATAAAATATATCGACCATCAGGACTTTCAGGTGTCGAATTATAATATCCAAAAGTTGAACATTTTGCTTTTGGATCAATCCACTTACTTTTTGGTACAACTTTCTTAATTAATTCTTGTGAAAAGGAGTTAGAAATTGCCAATAGAAAAGCAACTAAACTAACAATGAATAGTTTATTTTTTTTCATACTATTTTTTTCAAATTTATTTAATGCTCATTATATGTTTTTTCATGCCCTTTGTTCCATTATTTAAATACCAATTTACTTATGGGTTTACTTCGAGATTTTTATAGATTGGCGTTTTCCTGCAAAATCAACGGTATAATAAGAAATTCCGTCGTTTACTTTCATAACGCCATTTTTCTCTTTCAAATAAGGACTCCGTTGGCCGAACAACAGCCGCCAATCTGCGGCAAGAGGGATTAAAAGTGCTCAACAACACAAAACTAATAATGATATAATGTCTGAACTTACCTAAATATTTTTTTGAAAAACACTTTTTAATTCACACCAATAATCATATCCTTTTTAATCGAATCCGGAAGTTGGATATTGCTTGAATTCCCTTCAATTCTTACAACTTGGGTCAACGTATCAGGATAATAAAATTCCTTCAAAGAAAATTCCTTTACGTTTCTCAATATTAATGCAGGTCCTGATTTTGGCAATATGTGTATATTTTTAAATTTAATCTGATTTGATTCTCGTATTTCTGCACCATACAAAGCGGAAATATAAGCATTTTCAACATTTATATTTGTAATATTCATTTCCGGTAGACCATTAAAAAACATAGCTCTACGCGCATTTCTTGAAACAATATTCTTTACAAATATATTTCTGAAAGAAGGAGTTTCAACTGAAACCTCTGGAATAACTGAAGTATTTGGAATTTCATCTCCATCTGCCAACGATTCGGAAGCAGATTTTCCACTATAATACAAATCAAAAAGAAATGAATCTGTAACGATATTGATCATATAAATATCACTAATATAGATATTTTCAACAACACCGCCACGTCCGCGAGTACTTTTAAAACGTAAACCAACATCTGTACCTAGAAACTGACAATTACGAACAGAAATATTGCGTACACCACCGGACATTTCACTTCCAACAACAAATCCACCATGACCCTGAAATACTTTACAATTATCAACTATAACATTTTCTGTCGGTTGAGCACGATTCCGTCCTTGTTCATCCTTTCCGGATTTAATACAAATTGCATCGTCACCCACATCAAATTTACTATTTAGAATCAATACGTTTTTGCATGATTCAACATCCAAACCATCGCCATTTTGTGCATAAGAAGGGTTACGTACAAAGATATTGTCAATAATAATATTTTCACACATAAGCGGATGAATATTCCAGCTTGGTGAATTTTCGAACAAAACGCCTTTTAAAAAAACATTTTTACATTCAATTAAACTAACCATTACCGGACGTAAAAAATCTTTTACTTCCAACCATTTTGCATCACTCAAATCACCTCTTGGTACATTCATATCACTAATCGACTCACCCAAAAGCGAACTTTTACTTGGAAACCAATAAGCTGAATCTTTAAGAACTCCACCGGATTTCACTACATTTTCCCAATGTGATTCTGTAACTTTTGACTTTTTTAGGGGTCTCCATGCTTCGCCAGAGCCATTTATTGTTCCTTCTCCAGTAATAGCAACATTCACTAAATTTCTGCCAGAAATTGGCGACTGACAACGACGCGTTTCAAGCCCTTCGAAAAAAGTTTTTACCAACGGATATAAATCAAAATCCGATGAAAAAAGGATAAGAGCGCCCTTTTCTAAATGAAGATTTATATTTGATTTTAATTCAATCGGACCTGTAAACCATACACCTTTAGGAACAATCAGTTTTCCACCTCCTTTTTTCGAAAGTTGATCAATCGCTTTGCGAAAAGCATCTGTATTTAGTGCATTCCCATCTCCTATTCCTCCTGCATCAACAATAGATACTGTATTGTTTTTAAAAACCGGGGCATTTATTTTTGGCATTGAAAACGGAAGTTGTTTATACAAATAAGTATAATCATTTTTTGCCTCTACTATTGTGGAAACAAAAATAACTCCAAATAAACAAATTGATACGAGTACATTTCTAGCAAAGCTCATTGATAGTCTTTTAAATTTTTAAATATCTCAATTATTTTTTCTCGAAATTGATTAAATTCTCATGTATCTGCATTTTATCTCGAATGGTATCAGCCACCACATTTTTCAAAAAGATATTCTCAACCGGCAGTTCTTTTTGTCCCAGAATTCTGCATTCGAATTTAACGTTCGAAGCTTTTATGTTTTCGAGATAAATGTTTTTAATTAGAGTCAGTTTGCGCACATAAGTTGGTAATAAATCTCTCCACTGATAAAGCACATCAGTATCGATGCCCAAAATACCTAAATCCATTTTTCCAGCTTTGATATTCTTAATGTATATATTGTTGACATAACCACCCATGCGTTCATTGGTCTTGATAAATAGAACATGGAACATTTTAGCATCCTCATACACAACACAATCGTGGACATATACATTTTCGATTCCGCCAGACAGTTCACTACCAATAGCAATAAGTTGATGTCCATTCTTCACCGTACAGTTCCGAATCACAAGGTTTTTGGTGGGAACCTGAATGCGCCATCCTTCCTGACTTCTCCCCGATTTAATGGCAATTGCATCGTCACCCTGATCGAACTGACAGTCTTCAACCAAAATATTCTGACTCATTTCCGGGTCAAAACCATCGTTATTATGACCGTGAGCATACACATTCAATTTACGAATTAAAATATTTTTCGACAGATACATGTGAATAGTCCAAAACGGACTATTGATGATAGAGAATCCTTCGAGACGAATATTCTCACAGCGGTTAAACTGAATAAAGTGCGGACGTAAATTAGCCGTATCATTTACCATCAGACGTTCTTCAGTGGGAACGTTCTGATATGACATGTTGAATAGACGTTTTAGGCTTTCCATGTGCGGGCGAGGCCTCGCACCCCAAATTTTCCACAAATTCATTTTGGCTTTGATGGTTCCTTCGCCAGTAATGGCGATATTCTTACATTTCCATGCATAAATGAGCGGTGAATAATTCATACATTCCATGCCTTCCCAACTTGTATTTACCGGTGGTAAATAATCTTTCGGTTCATCATCGAAAAGTAAAACAGCTCCTTTTCTCAAATGCAGATTGACATTGCTTTTCAAATGAATCTTACCGGTAATCCATTCACCTGCAGTTATTTCCACAATTCCGCCACCCGCTTCATTAGCAGCCGAAATAGCTTTAGCAATTGCATACGAATTTTTTGTTTTATTACTTGGTATGGCTCCAAAATCAACAATGGAAAAAGTTTTGCATTTTCCAAAATCAGGAACGGCGATATCCGGCATGGCAAAGGGAGCTTGAACCTGAATTTTGGTTATTGAAACAGCACTTTTATTCTTCTTACATGAACACAAAAACAAGACCAAAACTAATGCTAAAGCGAGACGAGTAATATTCATAATGTTATTCATTTATATGTTAGTCCATTTACGAATTTGTTTAACTGCTTATCCCTTTCGGTCAAGCTTATTTTATTAATTCTTTATATGGTTTTGGAGGAGTGTCAACAGCTTGTTGCATAAGTCTATAAACAGCTTCCCTCTATATGTAGATAATTTTCGATTGAGTCTGAATACAAATTCATCTAAGTAATATGACAAGAACTTAGGTGATATATTTCCTTGATGTGTTCCATTTATCCATCGTTTGACTAATGAATCAACTAAATGTACATGTGGTAATAGCTCGTGAGCTTCATTTCCGCTTCCTGAAATAATTTTTATTTCGTGTTTATACTTTGTGTTATTTGTCAAAGAACTATATCCTTTCCAACCATCAGTTATTATCGCACTTCCTGCATCTATTATATTTTCAATGAATTGCATTAAATACATAGATGTGGCTTCTGGAATTTATTCAAACCGAACTCGACCTATTTGTTTTCCTACACATTCAGTGGCAACTACAACCAATGTTTTTGTCTCAGCACCTCTACCTTGTTTCCCTTTGCCTATTTCCACTCCTCCAATATATGTCTCATCAACTTCTACTTCTCCAGAAAGTTTATCTCTTTGTGGACGAACCATAGCTCTTCTGAGTTTTTGTAGCCATGACCATGCAGTTTCGTATGAACCAAAACCCATAAAATCCATCAACTTATTGGCACTTGCACCCGTTTTCTGTGCTACAACCCACCAAATAATGTGAAACCAAAGTAATAATGGTTTTCTTATTCCATGAAAAATTGTTCCCCCTGTAACAGAAGCCTGATAACCACAACTGAAACAATGAATTAGTTTATGCTAAGTCAACCAATACTTATTATTGCATTGCATTTAGGGCAAATATATCCATTTGGCCACCTCAACTCAAAAATGTAATTCCAACAATCATCTTCGTTCTTGAATTGCATTAGGAATTCTTGAAAATCCTTCGGATAATGTACGTTTGTATTCATTTTGCAAAACTACAAAATTTTACTTGACCGAAAGAGATAAGCAATTAATCATTATTTATTCAATTATGCCTTTATACAAAAGATTACAATAATTTTTTATTTGTATTGCTCTTTCAATTCATTATACCATTTTTTCATCACAAAAAAAGCTTTCTTTTTCTGTCCTTTATCTGATATTAATCCTTTTCGATTAAAATCATCTTGCACATCACGAACCTGACGACGTGGTGAACGAAAATCTTTTAAAATCCATGGTGTTGTTCCCGCAAGTCCCGGAATACGTTTGAACATATTTACACTTCGAATATATAAGTCTTCCTGATAATCTTCGGTAAAGTGTTCAGTTAATCCGCCTCTTAATCCATATAGCGCTCCGCCCCCAAATTCAGTAATAATAATTGGTTTTTGCTCGGTAAAAGTCCAGTTTACACGGTCACATTTTTCGGGTAAACCATCGTACCATCCCACATATTGATTGAAACTTAATACGTCCATTACTTTACTTAACTCATCATTCAAAGTCATAAGTCCCGGTTTAACTTCTTCTTTTTCCATAGCTGCACCTACAAGTCTCACAGGGTCAAGTTCGCGTGCTTTTGTGGCTAAACGGGTTAAGAAATCCAAACGAGCTGCTCCGTGCGGCGTTTCGTTAGCAATTGACCAGATAATAATATTTGTACGGTTTTTATCGCGGGTAATATTGTCGGTTAGTTGTGCCTCTGCATTTTTGTAGGTATCGGGATTTGTCCATTGAATAGTCCAGTAAACCGGAATTTCCGACCATACCATAATTCCTAAGCGTTCAGCCTGGCGAACCATTTGTTCGTTGTGAGGGTAATGCGCTAAACGTACAAAGTTACAACCCATTTCCTTGGCCCAGTTAAGCAATACTAAATCTTCTTCTTTGGAATAAGCCCTACCGTTACGGAAAGCAGCTTCTTCGTGAATACAAACTCCACGCAAAAACACCTGTTTACCATTCAATATTATTTGGTTTCCTTTTGTTTCAATGGTGCGGAATCCTATTTCGTCAGTCATTACTTCATCGCTAACAGTGATATTTACTTTGTAGAGTTTCGGATTCTCGGGAGTCCAAAATGTTGGCTTTGCTTTTACTTCAAAAGCAGCATAACCTTTGGCATCCGGTGTTAATTGTTGCGTAATTTTCAATTCCGGTATTTCTACTTTCACAGTTTTGTTTAATTGATTGCCATCCAACTGAACCCAACCATTGATAATGTTCTTGTCGGTTTTCTTCAGCTGAATGTAATAGTCTCGAACAAAGGTTTTTTGCGTTTCAATCAAAGTTACCTGACGGGTAATTCCACCATAATTCCACCAATCGGAATTTACAGTAGGAACAGCTTCGAATTTGCGTTTATTATCCACTTTAACTACCAGAGAGTTTTCTCCATTTTTCAGTAAACCTGTAACTTCAAAATTGAAAGGAGTAAAACCGCCAATGTGCTGACCGATTTCTTTTCCATTTACAAAAACAATTGCTTCGTAATTTACTGCTGCAAAATGTAAAAATACACGTTTGTCATTTTTTACCTGATATTGAAATCTGTTTCTATACCAAACAGTACCTTCGTAGTAATACAATTCAGGGCGTTGAGTATTCCAATCGCCGGGAACAAATAAGGTCCTATCAGTAGCAAAATCATACTCCTGTAGTTTTGTTTTATCGGTGTATTCTACATCGTCACCATATCCACCTTTTTTAAGAGGTAATCGCCGATAGTCATAATATCCGTTTTCGAATGGATCTACTATGGTTTTCCAAAGCCCATCCAGAGAGATAGTTTGACGTGATTCCACGTTAATAATTTGCGGCGTAGTCTCCGCTAAAGTAACACCAGCCATTGAAACAGCCAGTAATAACAACACTTTTCTAAACTTTTTTTTCATTATTGATTCTATTTTTCAATTTTATATTACTGCTTATCCCTTTCGGTCAAGCTTATTTTATTAATTCTTTAAATGGTTTTGGAGGAGTGTCAACATCTTGTTGCATAAGTCTATAAAACAGCTTCCCTTTATATCTTGATAATTTTAGATTGAATCTGAATGCCAATTCATCTAAGTAATATGACTAGTACTTTGGTGATATATTTCCTTGAAGTGTTCCATTTATCCATCGTTTGACTAATGAATCAACTAAATGTACATGCGGTGAATAATTCATACATTCCATGCCTTCCCAACTTGTATTTACCGACGGTAAATAATCTTTCGATTCATCATCGAAAAGTAAAACAGCTCCTTTGCTCAAATGCAGATTGACATTGCTTTTCAAATGAATCTTACCGGTAATTCATTCACCCGCAGTTATTTCCACAATTCCGCCACCCGCTTCATTAGCAGCCGAAATAGCTTTAGCAATTGCATTCGAATTTTTTGTTTTATTACTTGGTATGGCTCCAAAATCAACAATGGAGAAAGTTTTGCATTTTTCAAAATCAGGAACGGCGATATCCGGCATGGCAAAGGGAGCTTGAACCTGAATTTTGCTTATTGAAACAGTACTTTTATTCTTCTTACATGAACACAAAAACAAGACCAAAACTAATGCTAAAGCGAGACGAGTAATATTCATATTGTTATTCATTTAAATGTTAGTCCATTTACGAATTCGTTTATTTCTATATCTCCTTCCTTTAATGAAGTAACTTTTTTATTTTCAATTACTAAATTTTCAATGGCTAGATTTTTAATCCTGTTACTTTCGTCTAATCCTAAGATTTCAGAAGGTTTCGGAAACGATTTATAAAACACACAATCTTTTATCAACACATTTTCAATACTTCCTTTACCGTATCGCTCTTTTATCACAAAATGAATAGGGCGTTGTCGTTCTTTTGAATAACAGTTTTCAAATCGATTGTTTATAAAACGAATATTCTCAAAACGGGCTCCATCGTAGCAATACAAAACCATTCCTCTATCGCATAAAACCACATCATTGTTTTCAAACAAAATATTCGACATTTTTGCCGCCTTGGATTCCGTACCGACTTTCATCGATGATTTTCGGGTCAGGAAAACGCAGTTTTTTACGGTTATACTGTCCAGGTTCTGATTCAAATTCAGATTATTGGTTGTTTTAATGGCGATATTGTCGTCGTTGCAATAAGCAAAACAATGATCAATCAGCACATTTCGCGAAGCATCCGGATCAAATCCATCCGTGTTTGGCACATCAAAATCATTGATTATTTTCAAATTTCGCAACGTAACATTTTCCGAAAACTGAATGTGCGTATTCCACGCAGCCGGATCGCGCAAAATGATGCCTTCAATTAAAATATTTTTACTTCGTCGGATACGAATCAGATTCGCAGGTTTTCCCTGAGCACGCACCACACTTCCGCTACCGTCAATAATTCCACGACCAAAAATGTGAACATTGGTGGCATTGTCAATTAGAATCAACCGAGAGAAGGTCATAAATTCGCCATTATCAGTATAATCGGCTTTTGGACGATTAACTAAATCACTTTCCAGTCGGTTTTCATCGGTTGGATAATCATCTCGGTTTTCGGAACCTTTAATAATTGCACCGGCATCCAGATAAACCGAAGTATTACTTTTAATTGACAACGTTCCTGTACAATAAATCCCTGCCGGGAAGTACACAACTTTTCTGCTGACTGAAGCTGAGTCCAGAATTAATTGTAACTGTTTGGTTAATACTTTATTTTCATCGTGTGTCGGCAAAAAATCTTTAACATTAATAATTCCCTGACTTGAAGATGAATAGGATACTTTTTGAGGAGCATCGGCAAGCAGAAACAAGTATTTATTATTGTTTACTTTGACTACATAATATCCGGGTGTCGGAATATTAAATCTCAAAGTATTATTTTTGCTTTCCCCCTCAATTTTTTTTGAAATCGGACTAATTTCATAACTATTAATTCCCTCTGGGCAAGTTACTTTTGCACTTATCTCCTTTTTCATTTCAAAATGAAGGTAACTTACATCCCTGAATCTTTCCGTATGAAATGTAGTTCCATTCAGTTCTACTGTATAAAAATCACTTGCTGATTCAGCATTTGTTTGTGAGAAAACAATGATTTTTTTATTGCAGGAAGAAAAGAAAACAACTGCGCTGAATAGAATAACTAAATTGTGATAATTGAATTTCATCTAAGTTTGTAATTAAGTAATCAATAATAATTAATGATCTGTTTTGAGCCAGCCAATAGTAAGGTTTCGTTCAGTCGTTCGTTGAGATTTTGAAATCTATGATTAGCATCCAATGGAATCCATTGATATTTAATGAATCGCCAAAGGATTTCCATTTTGTTCAACCCCCGTTCGCCGAACTACAGGCGCCAACCTACGGCGAACAGGAGGGTGCAAAAGCACTATAAAAGATAGATAATAATATTATTTATAATAAGTATTTTTTATAATTTTTCTATATCTACTTTTAGTTTATTGACTCCAGATTGTTGAAATTCGCTTGTATGGATTAATTTAACATCGGTTGCGGCATTAGTCGATATGGTGGGATCTATTATTACTATAGAATCTACCGTATCAAAAACAAATGGTGGTCTATAATCGGGCTTCTCAAAGCTTATAACAATTTGGTCCAACACAACATTTTTAGCATTCCTAATATAGAATCCTGATGCTGGACGAACCCCAAATCCTTTTGGAGTATATTGAGTAGATGAGTTTTCAGGACAAGTTAATGGAACTTTTTCAACTCCCCCTTTGTATACCATTGTTAAATTTGAAATTTTAATATTATCAATAGATGAATTTTTATGCCCTGAAATTGTCGAAGTAAAGCACTCATCCTTTATATATCCATAACAATCATAAGCTGCAACATTTTCTATTGTTATATTTTTAATTTTGCCAATTTTTTTTCTGTCAGGTGTTCTTAATCTATCTGATACAAATATAAAAAATGGCGTTGCAACTTTTGTCATAATAATATTTTTAAAAGATACGCTATCTATTACAGATCCATCATTGGATGTTATACCTAAACCCGCTTTTTCAGCTCCGGTAATAACACAATTCTCAATTCTGATATTTTTAAAATCGCCTACAGTCTCCGAACCAAACTGGATAGCATTACAACCTGCTGAAATCACACAATTTTCAATTACAATATTTTTACTACTTATAGTTTTTCCAAGTGCAAAATCGCTTTTAATACCAATTGCATCATCACCTCCTACAGCTTTACCTTTATCTGTTCTAATAGTGTTTATTTCGCTATTTGAAATTACCACATTCGAACATGACATTAAATCAATGCCATCTCTTACCGTGTTTATTTTTATGCGATTAAATTTAATTTCTGAACAACCATTCAAAATAAAAGCAAACCATCCTCCTTGATTTACAGTTATGTTCTCAAATAATATTTTTTTGCTCTGTTTTAATGCAATTGCCTTATTGCCATCTCCGGGCTTAACTTCCTTTCGAGTAATACCTCCTCCATTTATTTCGCCACCGCCAGTAAATGAAATATTTTCAATATTTTCACCCCATATTAATGAATTGCGATAAAATGAATGTCCAAAGTCTTGATATGATTTCCATTGATTCTCTTCAGGGATATCGTAAGCATTTATTCCATTTGGAGCACCTTGGATTACTGCTCCTTTTTCTATTCGATATTCAATATTGCTAAGTAAATGAATTGAACCAGTAAGAAAAACATTTTTTGTTGGAAATAAGACAATACCACCACCTTCTGCTGAACATTGTTCTATTGCTTTATTTATTGGTTCTGTATCTAATGTTATACCGTTACCGGTAGCTCCAAAATCTTTTACATTGAAAATTCTTTGAGCGAAAATATTAAGAGTAAAGGTTATTATTAAAATTACTATTGAAATTCTTTTCATCATAATATATTATTTGTTTTTTCTCTAATTGATTGTTACAAAAGAAAAAGATGTTGTCTCGTTATAAATTGAGAAAATGCTAAAGCCTGGTACTCAATAACAAAATATAGTGCCATCAGTTGGCTTGGCTCTTCGTGATTTTAAACCTCTTGAATTAGTTATATATTTAATGTGAATTAAAGGAATGATATATTGAAAAATGTGAGTATGACCAGATATAAAAAAAACTTTTCGTTTTTCTAATACGATTCCAAATTGATATTAAATACTAATCATTTGGGTCAAATTTTATATAGTTATATTCTTTCCAGGTACCCAATGTTATCCAATCATAGTACTGACGAGCCATTTTTGCGTCATCTTTCCAATTCCATTGGCCAATAGGATAATATTCTTTATAATTCTCAATTGTTTGACTAATTGAGTTTATATCATTTAGAGCTTGACTTATTGTTCCCGATAACTCGGGAGTAACAAAACTTCCACCTCTTGTGTAAATACGATATCCCCAATATGCCTTTGCAACGGCAGAATGTAGTTTTGTAGTAAGTAATGTTCGATAAAATAATTGATACAATTGGTTGTACTTTTCAATATCTATTTTAGTTTTTGATTGTTCTATTAACGAAAGTGCTTGTTGAGCCTTTTCAATTCCGTAATTCTTCTCAATAATAATATAATTTAAGTATTCTTCTGTCATACCTTCTTGATCCGTTACCCAGTTGTTAGTAAGTACATAGGGTGCTTCATTCTTTAAGGGGCCTGTTTTTGATTTTAATTTAGCTGGGGCGATGTGTTGTATAATATCTTTCCAATAATCAAACTCTCTATTAACATTATGTTCGACGTAAACCGTTGGAGGGTTTAACCACTTACCAGACACATGTCTGCCGTAACTCGAATTATATGGATCATAATTAAGAGCAGAATGGTTGGCTGTATTTGTACCTAAAGTGTACAAAGAACTGGTAACAATATCAAAACTTAATTTAAATGCTGCTTTTATTTCCTTTAATGCTTTGTCTCCATATTGCTTTATGATGAACTCATCGTAAATTTTATCATCTGTTATATTTGGCTGCTCAGTTGATCTCTTTAATGCATAAAGTAATATTTCATTCGGTTTCCCTACAAGGCGTGTATCACCATAACGATCTGTTCTTGCCACATAGCCAATAATATGATCCCGTTGCATATAATTTTTCCATCGCTTTGTTACATATTCCACCCAGGTGTTTGATATAATCCCCTGACCGTTAAATTCATTGCCTGTATCAAATTCTATTATAGTTGGGCGGTCAAAAATGCCCGCATATTTATTGTTAGGATGTGTAAGAAAGAAATCATGCGGAGTTTCTTTCATCATAAGTATTATATTTTTGTTTTTTATATGTTTGATACTTCCAATTGTGATCTCATATTCTGCATCTGTATACGCAAATGTGCGTATGTATAACTTTTTATGTAATTCATCACATACAACCGAAGCCACTTGATCAACTATATAAGCCAATTTTTCGGCCCCTGTTTTCAATTGTTGTGAATATTGATTTTCTGCTCTTGTCCCAGTTTCAATAAACGTTAATACTAACCCATCTGCGTTTGGCACCAAAGCCATCATATCACGATAGTCTTGTTTGAAAAATTCCCAAAAAGCTCTATTATCTAAGTTTATGGTGGAATCTGGTCCAGTTCGATATTTTTTTGGGTAATAATCCATGTCATATAAGGAATGATCCCACAATACAACTTCTTTTATCCCTTTTATATGTGCCCTATCTATTAAAGTATTTACAACAGTACGCTTTGTTTCATTCTTCATTTCACGTAAATCCATTAGTAATTCATGCGATAATTGTAAATGATTAATATTGTATTTATCTGAAGCATCAATAACTTTAACGGCATCGGAATAACTTTTTGATAAAATTGTCCATCCTCTTATACTATCATAAGATTGACTTTTTGACATGCAATGAACCATTAGCAATAAGCTTACAACTACGAATAACAACTTCTTCATAATACTTTAATTTATTTAGAGATTAATGTTTTTGCACAAAAATAGAAATATATAGTCTACCTGATTTTTCTTCCTATAAGGTGAAAAAGCAAAATGAACAACTGGTAGTAATTAATGTAGTAATTATATTAATAAAGTTGCTTTTTTCGGAATTTCAATCATTATATTTCAATATTATAAAATTTGTCATATTGACTTACTTAGCAGCAAGCTGATCAACATTAGGTGTTTATATATTTGGATCTCCATTGAAACCAGTTGATTGTGCCCTCCATTCATCAGCGAAAACAAAAACAATGTTTGGAGCTTTTGTTTGATACATTGCAGCACAGTAGCTTACAACTCAACGTAGCTTACAACTCAACAACGTAAATCCAGTTTTATTCTTATTTGAAATTATCATTTTTGACTTCATTTAAATTTAAGCTTAGTCTTTATTAATCTATATATTTAATATTTTAACTTGCTTTATATTATTATCAATATCCACAGACAAAACATAAGTACCTTTTTCAAAAACTCTAAAATCAATACATACTGTTGATGCCGATGCATATTTATATTGATATACAACTCCTCCCAAAAGATTATATATAGTGATGGTTGATATGTGATTAGAACTTCCCGGAATGTCCAAAGTAACAAAATCAGAAGTCGGATTTGGATATATTTTTAACAAATCACCTTCGTCATTTATCGAATTAATAGCATTTACTCCTTTTACAAAGTCGGTTGTCAACGTTTTAACTATCTGATTTTTTGAAAAGTTTACAAAGTAAATCTTGGAAATACCACCATAATTAATATCAATTTGATAATCACCAAAATAGCCTTTATAAGCTAAGTCACCATTATTTGATGTCTCTCCTTTATATTCGGTTGCCCATGTCGGCTTTATAAGTTTATAAATTGTATCCCGTGAAGCTCTGGGTGTCATATCGGAATTGTAAATGCCAGCATTAGGTCTCCAGCCATCCATTAAACCCCAAATTAGAAATCCATTATAAGCAGGATGTGAAAAAACCAATCGCATTATTTTACCATAGTCTTCAGCCTGTTTCGCTCTGTTGGCTACATTATCACTCCCAAAAATTCGATCGAAATCCATGTCAAACTCAGTGATTTTGAGTGGCAAACCAATTTCGGCTAAATAATCAGATTTCTGTTTCACTTCTAGCCAATCAATTCGTTCCGCATCCCAGTGTGCCTGAAGTCCAATGCTTTGAATAGGTGCTTTCTCACTTAATCTAGTTTCAACCCATTTTCGTAATCGCCACGAGTCCCATTTATCAATATTCCACCATTCGTTAACCTGAAGATTTGCTTGAGGGTCAGATTGATTTGCCAGTTGAAAAGTCTTAGTGTAGATTGAATCGCCAATCAAATCTTCCACATAAGTAAAATGTACCGGTTCATTTACCACATCGTAATCAAAAACGCGTCCTTTGAAATATAATGGGTCACGTTTGCACCTTTGCATTAAGGCATTTATCTTTGCGCTGTCAGAACTCAGAGATATCCACCAAGAAGGCATCCACTGGTCTTTTGTCCAATACAAGCAATGCCCGCGAAATTGCATATTATTCTGGTCTTTCCAATTAACATATTGATTAACAACCGAATAATCCGGACTGTTTCGAACCTTTTCAACTACAGGCCATTTAAAATCATTTTCATGAACTATGGTGTTGAACATTTTCAATACTTCACTACGTTCCCACAGATAACTGGTGGTATTCCATTGATTTGTTCCACAAACTCTTACTGAAGTTCCCCACTGAAAGTTATGACGCAACAGCTTTACATTCGCTACAGCTTGGGGTAATTCCAACCCATTTTTATCTAATATTTTCAGTTTCAAATCACCTTTGCGAAGGGTATCAATTCTACTTTGAGCATTATCGAGCCAATTAAAATCAGAAGCTGAATTTTTAATCACTTTCAAATCTATATCATCAAAATAGTAATCACCAGTCATTCCTCCAACCCGAATCAAAAACATTACATTACTAGTAATTTCCTGAGTAATAAACAAATTCATTTCATACTGTTTCCAGGTGTTTGAAACCAAAAAATTGGACATATCATAATCTTCCAGAGACCAAAAGTCTGTTTTTTCTGGAGCATCTTTGGCTAAACCTGCCTGAACCATAGGATGCAAATCAGTGGAATTTGCTTTAGCCCAAAATCGAAGTTGAACTACATCACCAATATGAAGGGTAAAACCACTTTGTTTTAAACGAATATGGAAATATCTGAATGCCCAATAATCATTTTTTACTTTGCTCACATTAATATGTGCAGATTTATTACCCAAGTGTTTCTCAACAGTAGACACTTCAAAAGTTGCCGCATAATTAACATTATCGGAGATGAAGCTTTCCCAACCGTCCAAATCATTCTCAAAATCTGAGTTCACTAATAAATTCTGAGACGAAGCAAAAAATGAAGTGACGATAAATAGTATCAGGATTAAAACTGAGATATTAATTTTCATAATTAAATAAATATTTAATTTTTGGTCAAGCACTTATATTGCACTTTTATCAAAAAGTAAATTTGCCTATCAAAAAGGCAATTAGCTTCTGCACTTAATAGATTTAGTTACTACAAGTGAAAAAGCAATAGACAATTTTATGATTCATGGGCACTTTGACATTATCGTATAAAAGATTTGTACTACCTTAAGCAACTTTTATCTTGTACAAAATGGGTAGACCAACTAAAAAAGGAACGAAATGTAACACATGAGCTTATTTTAAATAGATTGGATCCGTTTTCAAAACTTCGCCTCTAAGATGTTCAACCCAATCGTAGCTTGATGGCAAATTTGGATCACCACCTATACTAATGTGGAAATTTAGGATAAGGATAGATTGGTCTTTTGAATCGAATTTCAGATTTATCACAGCAAAAGAATGCAGTAGCAATAATTTTATCTGGAGCAATCCCATTTTCAACCCAATCTCTCATCACTTCAAGTTTATCTCCAATAATATTCAACGCTGAACCGCGACTGCAATGTCCCATTCCGGGAACTAAAAAATAACGGAAAAAATTCTGAGTTTTTTTTAACCTGCCCTATTCATAAATTTTATGAATAAGGCACCAAAGGCCGATTCTGCCTAAGCAGAATCGAGGGTTAACCCTCGAAAAAGTTTATTTAAACTTTTTCGGCTTTCCGCCTATGATAGCGTAACCTGAAAAATGCGTGCATTTTTCAGGTTTAACTACCTTGAGCTTCAATCACTCTTTCATAATAATTACTTAAGATTCTTATTGCTTCAAAAATGTTTTTGATATTCTTTCTTTGCCAAATCCGATATCTACAATATATACTCCTGATTTAAGGGACGATGTATTAATGTTAAATATCTGGTTAGCTTGCAGTTTAGTATCATATTTATGGAGTAAGGCTATACCTGTTAGGGTGTTAACTACGACTTCAACTTTACCAATAAAATCATTATTAAATAGTACATTCACATTGTCTTTTGCTGGAATAGGAAATATTTTTATTTCATTGGAGGTAGTCTGAAGTTTATTTACTCCCGAGAGTGGACCGTTAATAACCGGAATATCTCCAGTATAATCAACTTGGTATTGTAAGATAGATGCTTCATAAATAAGCAATTTATTGTTTTTCACTTGAAAAACAGGGGAGTCAAATATCGACCATTCATTACCAGGCGAAACTGATAAATCTAAAGCTACATTATTTATTTTAAAATCAGGGATTCTTCCTGAGTTGATTATTTCACTCCAATTTGGTTGAAAGAATTTTTGAGTCTGGAATGCAAACATTTTTGTGTCAGGCACTTGAGGACCCCAACCCCAGTCAAAAATAGGTTCAATAAATGATCCACTACTAACATATTCTGCATAAAGAGATGTTCCATCAGCCATGTTGTATGACAAATGACCTGCATTGACATCAACCACGGCTTTACGTCCATTCAAGCTGGTATAGAATGCATTTATATTTGCGTACTCTGTTTTCTTAGCTATCTCAACCACAAATCCCGTCATCTTCCCAAAGCCGGGAGAAGCATCTGTCAGCGTTTTACGCGATGATCCTGATGGAAAGGTTGCGTTAGAATTAAAATAAGTAACCCCCATCCAAACACTATCTAAATCAACAACACATATTTTACCTCCAACCTGATTGGTTGAAACACCCGGAATGGATAAATAACTATCATTGGTGTTAGTTGAGTTAATATTTAGGAATGAAACGGGTACTTTTGTACTGGAACCTTCAAAACCACCATTCGGATAGCGTTTAAAAAAATCACGTTGCCACTTCCCAGCCCAACCATTTGGATTGTTCTGATCGACAGTATTTGAAGATCCAGAAATAATTCCACAGCTATCCCGAAAAATTTTATAAATTCCAGCATAGTTTGTTGGTGTTTTAGTCATTAAAATCAATACATTTTTATATTGAACAATTTGGGTGAAAGGATTAATACCGCGACCTTTTGTATTTGCAGAAGAACGACCATTTCCTGAAATCACATATGGGAATGTTGACTTTCCTCTACTTACCACCAAAGACCATGGCATCATGGCATATGAAGCTCCAGAATATCCTCCGTATTTAGTTACGCAACTACTTAAAACATATCCTTTATCGGCAAAATAGAACTGTTTTGTTGCTGATTTCTCTTCAAATAAATAAGAACTTTTACTATTCAAAGCCCAAACTGGCAATGATATTTGTTTTCGAGCAATTTTCACTATAGATAATGGAGGACGATAGGTACTTGTACAAGCATGTATGGATTGAATCTGCTCACCACTAAAAACTTGCGGTGGTGCAACAGTACTTTGTCCGAACCACAACCAACCCAAATACTCTGAAGCTTGTTCTCCGTTTACGTCGGCACCCTTAGAAGATCTCATATCCGGACCTGCAATTGTAAACTGTACCCAATTCAAAGCCATTTCGCCGGCATAATAATCTAAAACAGCGTTTGCTGCTGCTTTAACATCAGCATCTTCTGCAAAGTCATATAGGTTTAACCAACCGATAATATTATATGTTCCATATTGCTTGGAATTAAATTCAGCCGTGCCGTTCTGATAAACAGCTTTTGAATAATCCAAAATCCATTGTTTCATTAATGCCATTTTAGCAGCTGCATCCGGAAAATCCGTCGGATAATTCTTATTGGCCATTTGCGCATACAAATAACCACTTGTTCTGCTCATATTTATGTGATTCTCAGTACCTTCACTCGCCCAAGCATTGTAATTATCAGTTCGTTCAAATACTTTCTGAAGATATAATTTTTCATTTAACGCCATTGTGGGTGCCGTAGGGTACTTGCACATTATACGAGCCATACCTACTAATGTAAAATGAAACGGCAAATCGTTTTTATACAAATCTATTATTATTGACGCATTATTGTTTGAAGTCTGATTGACAGTAATCCCATCATTTACCCCATATTTTTCCAATCGTGCTATCGCTTTTGGAAACCATTTTTTCTGAGGGTCTGAATAGGAAGGAGTACTTGCCGGCGGTGCACTTGTTTTAAGAAATGTATCTGCCAAATCATTTATCAACAACTGACTTCGTTGCTGAAACTCTGTTTCATATTGAGCTTTTGTAATTTGAAAACTAAAAAAAAGAAGAACTAAAAAAGTGATTTGTTTCATGATAACAATATGAATTTTTTATGAATAATTGCTTATTTTGATTTTATAAGATTACAAACTTCTTTGTATACACTTTTTTTTGAATGTTTATTTTTGCAATATATACACCTGCTTTATAATCATTCAGAGTAACAGAGAATTGATTTGAATTTATGTTGTTGTACATTAACTTTTGTTGCGTTATCGAATATATTTCAACAGATTCTTTAAATGCCGAGGAATAATTCCTAATTTGTAATTAGTAAGTGTATCTCTCAAATATGGTCTTTCATTAAATGTTCTTGCATTGCCAATGCTGCCCGACAATAAAAAGCCTCGTATACTATCTGTACCGTGCCCATACACGAACTAGTGCAGTTTTATTTAACAATGGGTGGGTCACAGTCAACTCATGGATCCATTGAATATAAAGTCCCAAATTAATGCAGAATAATAGAATGAAAGAAACGATTGATTTCATGATTTTCATATATAAATTGCTATTATAAATTTTTTATTTCAATATATATTAAGCCCCTATTGTTTAGCGTTATTCCTATAATTATTCCTCAAAACCTTTTAGGCGCAACTCAAAGTGGAGTACTTATATGTACGTGTTAGTTAGTTTTTTGTTTTAATATTCTATGAGTCTCGATAACCCCATTTTCTTTATAAATAATTACATTGTAAATACCCATTTCATCATTCAAAAAAACTGTCTCACGAGAACTAGTTATAGAATAATTTTCAACAAGCACACCATTCATGTTGTATATTCTTACAATACTATTTCTAGCATTTTCAATAGTTAATTCACCTGCTGTGATTGTTGGGTATATACTTGATAAATTGCCTGAAGGAGTAATATTTTGGGAAGTTATAGTTCCTGTGCTAAATACAGAGAAAAACCCATCGTTATCATTGGCGGTGTCATCTATGGCTGAGGTGGTGTATAAAGTTTCGTTTACCGGAATATAGCCTCCTATAACTACTTTTCCATTTCTTGCTGCAATGGTATGTCCTTCGCCACTTATTGCTGTTCGGGTACTTAATTCTCTTATTGTAAAATCAGGATCCATTATTAAAACAAACGCCCCTCCCGTGTATCCACTTGGTATGGGTTCCATTGATAAAGGAAGGCCTGATGCTGCAGTACCAATAATATATACTCGACCATCTGCATCGGCATGTATGTCGCCAAATTCAGGGTGAGCAGTATTACCAGTACCTTTTGACAATCGGGCACAGAATTGTTGTCCTTTAATATAAGTTCCGTCGTTAGGATTATACCTTCCAAAGAAAGTTTTTTTCTCTGTTTTGGTGTTATAGAAAGAATGATATTTGTCGCCTCCTACAATACTTGAAGGGGTGCTGATGTCAAAGGGACTGTATCTGAAAATATGATTCCCCCCATCTACGGCAAATGTCATGTATAGTTTTCCATCTTCGCCTATTTCACATCGTGCTCCACGTGAGTCGGCCATATTATTTTCGGGTAGATTAATCCATTTGGGGTCGTCACGAGTGCCATTCCAGTCATATGCTTTGTATTTCTGTGTCCCGGTATAGGACCACCCTTTGTATATTGAAACATCTACCGGATTGGAGCCACTTTGGTCAGCTGCTGTTATGTTTTTGAACCCAATACTTATAACTGTTTGTGAAGTTTCGTCAATACATGCGTCAAGTGAATACTGCATTCCAGTAGACCAGTTACCTGCTAAATTCCAAGTGTCATCGTAATTATACACTTCGCCTGAGGTTACTGTTTTGTTAAGGAATGTTGTATTGCTAATTAATACAACAAATCTTCCGGAAGGCGATGCATCTATTCGTTGAACGCTCTTAGTAAATGTGTTGGACCATAAGAGTGTGGATGCTGTATTGTTTAATATCAAAGCCCCGCCATCCATGGCAGCAATGTAAAGACGATCTTGACTGTCAATGGATAAATCGGTAACCTGATCGGCCACACGTGTTACCGAAAGTACCGTTCTGCCATCGGACGATAACCGAATAATAGCCCCCGAGGAGCTTGCTGTTGCACCATTCAATAATACGGGCGTTAGATTACCCGGTTGGGCGTCGGTAATGCAGGCTGCCAATACAATGGTGCCATCACTTAAAATTGCACTGCCATATACCCTGTCCGTAGTGCCGGATCCTCCAAGGTACGAGGATGCTTCAATGCCATATGCACCATAGGAATAAAAAGACACTAAAAAGAAACAGAGCAAGCTTAAATTAAAGCTGTTTTTTTGAAGGGTAGTAATAATTTTTTTCATAATATCTTTATTTATTAAACAATGGATTTTTATTAAATGTATATTTCTGTGATGTTAGTTTACGTGTCGTTGACATTTTTGTACAAACAATATTTCATGTTGTACAGCTATTTCTCAATGAAGACGAAAAAAGAATTAGATTACCTTAACCTGCCCTATTCATAAATTTTATGAATAAGGCACCAAAGGCCGATTCTGCCTAAGCAGAATCGAGGGTTAACCCTCGAAAAAGTTTACTTAAACTTTTTCAGCTTTCCGCCTATGATAGCGGAAAGTGAAAAATGCGTGCATTTTTCAGGTTAAATATACAATCGGATATTTTGTGCTATAAATCACACAAAAACAGCTTTCATAATCTTCCAACTTTGTGGTAAATCAAGATTCAAATTGTAAATACAACTTGAATCTTGCTATCCGTATCCGCCGGCTTCTTCAGGTTCCACCTCACGATGGACATCCCTGCCTAATGGTTGGCAAGTGATAGCCCTATAACGGACTTGCACCGTCAAATTTACTTGCCATGCTCGGCATACCTAAAAAAGCTACTTGTCAAATGAATATTTAACAAGTAGCTTTTTAAATTTATTGTTAAAATTAATACTTGCTAATTTTAACACTTTGGGCTAGCCCATTTTGATTATTTATTTTAATTACATAAAATCCCGTATGCAAGTCACTTAGATTGACACTACTTTCGACATTTGTTATGTTCACAAATTTGATTCTTGATCCTGTATTATTATAAATTTCCATACTTCCATTAGTTACTCCATGTACAAACAATTTGTTTGCACATGGATTTGGATAAACGGAAATTACATTTGCTTCAGTCGAGTTAGTATTTAAAGAGGTATTTGACTTTATTAGGATAGTAATTGACGCAGATGTACTGGAAGCTCCTTTACTATCCTGCGCAAAGGCAGAGATAATATAAGTACCTACTGCTGGGGGAGTCCAATTGATTGTATATGGTAATGTGGATGCAGTACCAATTAATTCACTTCCAACATAAAAATCGACAAACTCAATTCCATCATTGTCGGTTGCATTAGCTGTAACAGCAATTGTTGAATCAATTGTGAAACTGCTGCCTGCTGTAGGAGCGGAAATCGTAACCACTGGTGGCGTATTAGAATTCTCCAATAAACTTTCTACAGGTCCCAATCCACTATTTAAAACTGATGGGTCATAGCTTGCATCGGTTGAAAGCACTATTTTGTCAACCAAATAACCATCTTCACGTCGACGAAGTTGAATAGTTTTATTTCCACTCGCATTTACAGTAAATGCACCTGTAAATTTATACCAACCCCAAGCACCAACAGTTGCAACATTGTCGTAACTGGCCAAGCCAGTTCCACTCATTCCTAAAAATACAGAATTAGACGCATCATCTGGAGAATATCGACGAATCCAAACGGTATAATTTCCGGTTGTTGCAAATTTTACTTCGTAGCTTGTTTCGGCGGCATTTACCCAATCTCCATTAGCTGAACCACTATTTGCTGTTTGGATATAGCCAGCACCAGAGAAGGTAGCTTGTGATGATGCCGTGGTCCAAGACAAATTGCCCGGATCAGTTCGGGGGTCAGAAGCAGACATATTCTCGGCTTCCATAGATACCAGTCCACCTGCTTCTAAAAATGCTGATGGTGTCAATGGATTCACTTTAATCTGAATGGCACGCATTGTTGGTGTGCTTATTCCATCACTTACTCGAACACTACCATTAATTGTTCCTGTAGCGGTAAAGGTTTTTTGGACATTTTGCCCTGAAGTTTCATAGCTTCCATTGCCATCTAAATCCCAAGCATAAGTTAAGGGATTGTTTTCTGCATCAGTAGCTTGAGCCATAAAATCAAGTTTATCATTGACTTTGATAGTAATTGTTGTTCTGTCTATACTTGTTGTAGGATTAAGCGTCCCGACCAATTCATACATAACTTTGGAGATAACGGGTGAGAAATTATCAACCACTTTTATATGAACAACACCTGAAGTAGCAGTTTTTGCTGGTGTACTATTATCAGTCACAGATAAGGTAACATCGTATTCTCCGGCTGTTGAAAATGTTTTGGAAACTGAGCTGGCTGGTGTGCCTGTGCCATTTTGCAGTGTACCTCCCCAATTCCACTGATAGGAGGCTATTGAAGATCCTGAAGGTGCACTGGCGTTTACAGTAAAGGTTACAGAATTTCCAGTTTTAATTGTCGTTAAGTTAGCTGAGATGGAAACTTGCGATCCTACCTGTGCATATGCACGGAGCACCAAATCATCAGTAAATGCAGGATAGTTTATTGTTAAAAGCTGGTCTTTGGCAGTTGCGATAAACGTTTTTTTATAACTCGTAAAGTAAGTACCATCTTTTGGGTTATAAAACTCTACAGTAATTGTTCCTGCAGCAGGAGCTTTTAATGTGAGTGTGCCTGCCGATGTCGCTGCTCCGGCTGTCTCGTTTACAAAGTAGGAAACAATTTCTGTTGGTGAACGCATAGCATGACAATACTGTGACGAAGGTTTTGTTCCATATACATTATCATCGGCTTTTAAATTTAACCAATCTGTTGTTTTCCAAAAAGGCAAAACAAATTGTATGTAATTCGCTCCAGGTCCAGTGTAAGATATATTCTGTATCTCTTCACAACCTTCGCCTGAATGATAGTTCCAGTGTGTTCCTGCTATATTCAATGTCCATAGTTGTTTACGCCTGTGCTCTGCATTATTATTATTATGGCGCACTTCTCTTCCCATTTCATCGCACCATGCAGGTTTGTTATATATCAGTGCTCCTTTTGCCCATGTATAATAGCGGCTTTCCAGTCCATCAGATCCTGTACACGAATGATAAATAGCTACATCAACCCATGATTCGGATGCCCATAATGGAGTAGAGGTTGTACCCGGGCTGGGTGCCACCGGGTGTTTGTATGGGTCAATTAAATCCAAGTAATCTCCCATTTCTTTTTGGCAAGGTTTATTATTAATTGACTCATTAAAAGTCTCGTACATAAACACAGAGGTCATTGGAGATAATCTTGCCACTAAGTAATCAAGGTATTTATGCAGCTTAGGCCAAGGAGAAGCATAATTCTGGTATTCCTCGGCTAAAACTAATTCTGCCAGAATTCCTTTGTTTTCGGCATACTTCAGGATAGTTTCAACTTTCCTCCAATAGGTTAAATTGAATGAATTGAAGTCTGGATTGCTTCGTGTTCCACCCATTGGCCAGCAATCAAGTGCATCTATTTTTGTACCGTTATACAAATCACCTTCAAAGGCGTAACGTAAAACGTTTTGGTTGCGCACAGCAGTTCGATCAACATAGGCCTTCCACTGCGTATCTGTACAGTCTAAAAGCATCCAGGCTGTTTGTGAGCTAGGTATAAAAAACTCGCCGTTAGAATAGGTGAATTTATACATATGTGTCCCGCCATGACCCTTGTCAGGTAAGGCAAAACCTTTGCGAGTGCCAGCTACAACATTGAACGTCCCTGTATAGGTTTCGGTTCCCTGACTATCGGTAAACCTGATTGTATAAGAGTACTGACCTGTTTGAACCGGCGTAAAACGCTGATAAAAAAGGGTGCCATCGTTGCTGTCGCAGAAACCTTTTACATTTACAGCACTTTTACCAGATGGGGTAAATGCACTTGCAATGGTTACACCTGTAAATCCATTTGTGGCAACTGGATTAGTAACCTCAAACTTGTATTCAAGCATTTGATATTGCTCTATTGTACCTGTGGGTGCTGTAAATGCAATACTACGTGCGAAAGTACTGCTGATAAAAATTACAGAAAATAAAAATGTTAAAGTAAACACTTTGACTAATCTACATTTTTGATTTGAACATAATCCGGAGTTTTTTATAAAACCTAAATTTTTAGTGAATAAAAGATTTGTCTTTTCCATTTTTCTTAAGGTTTAATTTTTTTTATTATGTGTTTACTTCAGGATTTAAATAAAAATTTGTTACCAACACAATGCCAAAATGGCGTTGCACCAGTAACAAATTTTATAAGCAAATTAGTTCAGTATTATTTAACAACTAATTTCTTCCGTAGCAATTGTCCATTTTCAAGTGATACTATTATGACATAGATACCAGTTGGGTATGCCGACAATTGGATGTTTGCCTGGTTCCCCCCGATTTGTTTTATGTCCATTACCTTCCCACTTACCGAAATCATTTCAATCCGATTGATGCTTGAACCGGCTGAAATGGTTACATAGTTTTTTGCTGGGTTTGGATAAATGCCCACCGTGCTTTGAACCTCTGTGTTGCTGGTCTCAATTTTTTTCGATTTGAGTGTAGATCCTGCTTCGGGAACTGCAATAACAAAGTAGGTAGAACCAGTCCCTACGGCACCTGCTGCTTTGTTTCCACCAAAGATCACGGTGCCAGTTAAGTTTGCACTGTACAGATCAAATGTTATGTC